>JAMCZL010000024.1 GCA_023485745.1 Candidatus Martarchaeota archaeon
ACTTGGACACCACATCCTTTGGTATTCCGGAAACCTTCGAGACCTCGTCGGCGCTGCGCTCGCCGTTGAATACGTAGTCAAAAAATTCAGGCTTCATCTGCTCCGGCTTTATGCCGCCAGAACGCAGCATGTGCGAAAACGTGTAGAATGCCATGTAAATCGTGGAATCGGAAAGGGACTCTATGATGTGGCTTGGATTAAGGGGAAACTTTGTGCCAAGCCCCTGGGCGCGCTCTGCGGGCCTTAGGTTTATCCAGTCTATGCCTGCCCTGAGCGCGGGCGCATATCTCTCGTCATACACCTTTACCTTTGGGAAGTATTCCACCACCTTCGCCTTCCATTTTTCATCTCCGTAGTTGATGAACCACTGGTCCTTTACAATTTTTACGGTTACTCTGGTGCCGCACCTGCAGTAGACCGGCTCCTCGTTTGCTATAGTATACATTACAAGAAGCTTGTTCTCAGCTTCAAGGTCCTTTGCAATGGCTTCCCTTGACTCCGATACCTTTTTGCCGGCATATTTTCCGGTGTCCATGATTCCGTTTTTGAGCTCTTCCCTGTATAGCGCCTTTGTAGCCTTTTCAAGCACCGCGTCGGTAACAGAGTCCCATGAATCCACCACCTCAAGGTACGCCAGCGCAGGTATTTCTGGATTGGCGTTTTTCTTGTCCTTTTCGCCGGGAAGCGAGATGCATTTCTTGTACTGCGACGGCACTGAAACGCCTTTCATCCTGAGCCTTTCGAGTGCTGCGTAGTCGAATGGCGCATGGGCAGGCACGGACATGACTATGCCGGTGCCGAAATCGCTCTTGACGAAGTAGCCTTCCAACACAGGTATCTCTTCGCCGCTGACCGGATTTACCGCCTTCTTGGAGAGAAGCTCTGCGGAGTTGACCTTGCCTTTCACTTTTATGTCGAGCTGGTTCGAAAGCTGCTGGGCAGCGTCGCTGCTCAGATACACGCTTTCACCGCCTATATCCGCAACAACATACTCTGACGCGCCGTTAACAAATATATTGGTGACGCCATAGATTGTCTCTGGCCTGTATGTAGCGCACAGGAAGCTGGCTGCCGAAGCCGAATCCTTGAATTTTATGCAGTACATTTGCTCTATTTCAGGCTGAACGTCGTGCTTGGTGTCGTGCTGGCCCACCGCGTTGTTTTCATTTGTGCACCACCCCACGGGATGCGAGCCCTGCACTAGAAGGCCTTTTTCGTGCAGTTTGCCGAATTGCCATTCGACCATTTTGCTGAAAAGCGGGTCCAGCGTGTTGAATGTCCTGCGCCAGTCTATGCTGTATCCTGCCTTTACCATAGCGTCCTTCATCAGCGTGCTGTAGTATTCTGTTATGAAGTTGGGATCTGACATTTTTGCCATGGTTTCGTCGTCTATGTGATACATCCTCAGCTCTTCCTTCAGCTCCTCGTCGTTGGCCGCAATCCTCTTTGCAATTGCGAGTATGGGCGTGCCGGTAAAATGCCATGCCATTGGGTAAAGAACGTTAAGGCCGCGCATGCGCAGGTACCTGGCATAAAAGTCCGCGGTGCCGTAGGTGCGCAGATGGCCGAGGTGCGGAGGCATATTTACATATGGCAGCGCCGCAGTGACGAGCATGCCCTTGCGCTCGTCCGGCTCGGGCTCGTAGAGCCTTGCTTCCTTCCATGCCTTCTGCCATTTTTCCGCTATCTGCTTGTAATCTATCATCAAACCAGCACGTAATAATTATAGACAATATTTATTAAAGTTAAAGTATAAATTATATTATGCGATCCGGGGACACATTAAGCATGGGCAAAAAGGCCATTGATTCATACGGCTACAATAGCATAAGAGTAGAGGGATTCAGGTCCTGCTTTGATATAATTGCGGAGAGGAACGGCTCCATGCTGATATTCAAGTTCATAAGCAACATCGATGGGGCCACAAAGGAAAACTCTGACGCGCTCAGGAAGATAGGCGCCATGTTCAACGCGGACGCCTTCGTAGTCGGCAGGACCTACAAAAGCAGCACTATCAGGAGCGGCTTTATATTCCAGAGGCATGGGGTGAACTGCATATCGGAAGACACATTTGAGGATGTGCTGAAATCCAAAACGGTGAAGAGGGCGCAGAAGTTTATCATAGAGAAAAGCATGCCAAACGGCGAGCTCATAAAATCGCTTAGGAAACTGTCAGGCATGAGCAGGGAAGACCTTGCGAAGGAGGTCGGCTTGTCAAAAGACAGCATTTACAGGTACGAGAGCGGCAAGAGCTGGATCTCAAAGAAAAACCTCAAAAAGCTGGAGGACTACTTCGGCAGGAGCCTCAAGTTTGAAACCGAGGAGTATGCGAATTTTTCGGAGCCCGTTGGAACGTCTAGCAAGGGCATGAAGTTCACATACATACGCAAGGATCCGTTCAGGATGATAGGCAAGGGCAGGAAGAGGTACGAGATTGGAAGGCTTGCCAACCAGAGGACCATGAAGAAGTGGTCCGAATTTTACAGGAAGCTGAACGAAGAGTTTGACGACTATCCATTTTATCTCACCAGAAGGAAGATTTACAGCAAGAGCATTAACGGGGTTCCCGTGATCGGCAAGAGCGTTTTTGATTCGCTTCCGGACGAAGACGCCCTGCTTGAGCTGATAACGTACAGATAGCGCTATGCGAACATGCGAGAGCATAGGAATAGGTTTTGCGCAATCACTTGCGCCTGCTCGACTTCTGGCTTCTGGGCTTTGTTTCTGGAGCTATGGAGAGGGATACAATGTCCTCGATTTCATGAACGAAATCGTTGGTGGAATTGAAAAGCATCATCACGCCTATGATTCCGAACACAAGGACTATCATCACAGTAAATGTTATTGTGGTGACCTCTGCATATGATGAAGACGCGATTGATGCGGATGAGGCGCCGCCTGCAAGAAGCAGTGCAGAGACGACAAAGACCGCCCAGAGGGCCACTGCCCCAAAGGCCAGCTCTACATACCTGTAGCGGAAAAGCGCTGCAACCGATATGTACAGTATCCATAGAATTCCTCCGAAAGTAAAAAGGAATATCAGGGGCTCGAACGAATAGCTTACAAAAAGGAGCGGAAGCAGGAATGACAGTATGCCTATGGCGAGTATGGCCAGCCAGGCGCCGGTATATTTTTTATGGGCTGGCAGCTCCTTGCTGTTCATAAACTTTGTTGTGCTGCTGTGCGCGTTCACAAAGCTTATTACTATGGTAAATGAGGTTATCAATATGAGCAGAAGCCAGAACACGAACGATATGACTGGATTGATTAGGAAAACTGAGCCCAGGACAGTGCTGAATAGTATGCCGGCAGCGAGCGCAACAGCGAATGTCACCATCGAGGCTCCAAGGGCCCGCCTGTATGCAAAGACCCAATAATGCTTTATGCCGTCCCTAGCATATTTCAAAATATCACTATTTATTATTGTTTCGAATAAAATAAAAACATTCCTATTGAAGCGAAATCCGAGCTTATAATACTGCGAAGAGATAGTGGAAGGCCTCAAAAATTATGTACACTGCTATTGCAGAAAAGAAAAGGAATGGATAGAACGGCAGCGACACCTTTCCCTTCTTCCGAAATATGCGGGCGAGCCTGAAGAGCGGCACTGTCAGAAGCACGGCGAACGCAACTATCGTCCAGATGAGCCAGAACGGGTATAGGAGGAATGCCGATGCGAGGAATATCTTGTCCCCGGGGCCGATTCTCGGAAGCAGTGCGGTTATGGCTATTGATGCGGCTACCACGTATATTCCAATCCCAGAAAAAATTGATACATATTCGCGGAATGCCAAAGACATCAGCACGCTCAGCAGCGAAAGCGCAAGCAGGTATTTCAGGCTTATGCGCTTTTTTCCTAATATGTCGAGGACTGCCAAAACCGCAAATGCAAATATCAGGTATAGTACTGTAAACATTTCAACGCCTTGTTTGCTGCGCGGCTGCATGCAATTATGCAGCGCTGCGGCCTATATCGGCAGTATCAGCAGTATCAGGTTGCCGAACATTATTGACAGGACCAGGCCGAAAAATATCGGCACTGCGAACGGCATCGCGTTCTTGTAGACGGGCATCCTGCTCTTGACCTTCCTGCGCTTCAGCTGCGCAAGCACCTTTGGCGTGACCAGCCTGTCGAAGCCGCTTATGCTGCGCTTCAGGGCCGAGAGCTGCCTCCTGTCCATGAGCTTCGTCTCTATTATGTCGCCTTCGTCGATTTTGCTGACTGGGACGTACCTCACCATGGAGTATATCAGGGGCCTTTCGAACAGCGTAATCACTATGGAGCCGAATGCTATTATGCCTATCAGCGCTATCCCTGCCGGGCCCAGGCCCACGGTCAGCGCAAGCATTGCCGCAAAAATTATGTAGACTGCCAGTATGAATCCGGTCTTTATTATATCGTAGCGCGTTATAAGGGAGTCTATTCCGCCCTTTATCTTAGAATTCCTTATGGTCCTGATTGAGAGGGGCAGGTAGTATACGATTACCATTACCAGCGCAACCACCCCCGCATTTATGAGCAGCGACAGCATCAGGGGGAAGCCGAACTGCGGTATGTCCAGGAGAAACGGGGTTCCCTGCACGGGGATTATCAGGGATATCGCGGCGAACTCTATCACATCGGCGGCGCCTAGCTGCCCTATCCGGTAGAAGACATAGCCTATTGCTATCACTATTATTGCGACCAGCGCGCTTGTTTCGATGTACGGGTAGCTAGCGTATGTCAGGGTCATCGCAGCCCCAAACACGAGTGTGGCATACGCAAATACCGACGGCACGTTCCTGCCGTTGAACACGTCGAGCAGCAGGTATATCAGCGCTATGGCGAGAGCGGCTGCGAGCCTGAATTGCGCGAGCGCTGACGGAGCCACGACTGCCAGCATCTGAAATGTCTCCAATATCCCGAATCCGTACAAGATCATCACATGTCTAGCTGTGAGAAAACCTTTTCGGCTATCTCCCTTCCAAGGATTTTTACCACTTCATCCTTTTTAACCCTTATCTCTTTCACGCTGCGGATTCCGCTGTCGTAGAGCCTGCGGGCCCTGACCCTTCCTATCTGCTCCAGCCTTACCAGGTCGAGGAGCTCGTCCTTTATCCCGTATCTCAGCCTGACCCTTATGTCCACAAGCTCCCTGGGCGACCTGTGCAGCAGCTTTGAAAGCTCTATGGCAGCGTATATCACCCAGTCTGCGTTGGTAAGCTTCGAGTACAGCGCGCCGGGCGTCGTGCGGTACTTCTTCATTATCGCGTTTTCATCGGTCTCCGAAATCCAGTCTTCCAGCATCATGGCGGTGCCGAAGGCTGCGAGCGGATCGTAGTATCCGTACTTGGTGTCCTCGGTCTCATATATTGCTGAGCCGTAGTTCATTTTCCTGTATGCAACGAACTGCAGCTCCGCGTCCTCGGTTATCTTAACATACGGGCGCATCTCGACCGTGTTGCAGACCAGGTACAGAGCGCCTGTTTCGTCAAGACTGCTTTGCAGCGTGTCCACCATCCATTTGGCCGAGAGGGGATCTATGTACAGCTCGCTTATCCTTTTTCCTATCCTTGTGGCCCTGAGCTGTCCGCCGATGTCCTCTATGAAATCCCATTCAAGCAGATTGCCGAGCACCTCTCTCACTATGGCGCGCATCCTTGAATCGCTTCCGTACTGGTGGCTGTAGAAGGTCTTGGACAGGAATTCGTTTATGCCCTGCATGCTGTCAAGAAAGCCTTCTGCGATGAAGGAAAGGATATGCATGCGCAAAATCGGCAGGATCCCAAGGTTTGAGTATATCGGCTCGGGCTCGGCAATGAGGTATTCGTTTACAAGGTCTGCGGCCATGCCTTCCGAGCCTGCCGATATCAGGGCCCTGCCCTCGGTATCGTACTTCGGCCTTCCGGCCCTGCCCAGCAGCTGCAGCACCTCGTTCACCCCTATGCGCTCGCTGGTGTAGCCGTTGTGCCTGCTTATGTCCCTTATCAGGACGGTGTGGGCCGGCATGTTGACTCCGAAGCCGAGCGTGGTAGTTGAGCAAACCACCTTTATCTGCCCGGACTTGAATGCGCTTTCTATGTAGTTTCGCTGCGCGGGAAGCAGGCCAGAATGATGGAATGCGGCCCCGTGCGATAGCACTTCAGACAGTTTGACGCACTGCTGCGTTGGCTTGTCCAAAACATTGAGTACTGCATTTCCAGTCTTGGCCAATGACTTCCTCTCGTCTTCGGAAATAAATCTTCCGGATATCTTAGAAAGCCTCTGCGAGCCCGCCTCTGCATTCCTCTTCGTCGAATAGAACACCAGCGCCTGTTTTCCCATCAGCAGCGTGTCTTCAAGGACGCGCTCCTCGTTGGTATCGGCTGCGCCGCGCAGGCCCATGGTGCCCTCTGCGAGCCTGTCGCCGTCAACGTAATATATTTTGCCGGATGCGACAGCGCCCTTCAGGAGCTTTACCGGCCTGTAGTCGCTTGTGACGAGGCGGGCTCCAAGCCAGTCGGCAATCTCGTCGGCGTTGCCTATCGTGGCGCTGAGCGCAACGATCTGTATGCCCCTGAGCTCCTTGAGCTTTGTCATCAGGAGTTCGAGTGTTGGCCCCCTGTGCTGGTCGCCCAGGAGGTGCACTTCGTCAAAGACTATGCAGCCCACAGAATTTATCCACTCCATCTTGTGGCGCATCAGGCTGTCCAGTTTCTCCGTTGAAACGAATATGAGTTCGTAGTCTGCCAGCCACTGGTCGCTGGAGTCGAAATCGCCTGTCGAGATTGCGGCCTTAAGGTATGGGTATGCGTCCTTGAATTCGGAGAACTTCTCATTTACAAGAGCGCGCATGGGAGCTACATATATCGCCTTTCTGCCCCTTGAAAGTATAGTGCTTACGCATGCGATTTCCGCCACCAGGGTCTTGCCGCTTGCGGTTGGCGACGCGACCACCACGCTTGCGCCAGAGGCAACGCCGACGCGCAGCGATTCTGCCTGCGGAGGCGTGAACTCGTTTATCCCGCGCGACCTTAGCGACTCTACCATCTCGTTAGGAATTGCGCCCTTGAGGTCGGAAAGCTGCATAAGGATATATTGGCAGTAAACTAATAAAATGCATGCGGAACCGATAGGATTAGGGTGTATTGTTCGCCGGCATGCAAAACGCTTTGCCCGTGTGGGCTACTTTCCGCGCCTGAATTTTTTGCTTATCTTGCGGACTTTGAACACCAAAAGCACATCGTCAACGTTTCCGGCTGATATTTTCGAGTCCGTATACCCATGGCTTTTCAGAAGCTCCTTGGGCTCCAGGAACTCGAACTCGCGCTTGCTGCGGCCTTCGAAAAGCATGCCCATTACTGCACTAAAAAGTTTTGAAGCGCCATACTTGAGGGATACGGCGCCCTCTGCTACACTCGAAGCTATATAATCTACGCCTTTTGATACGGCCTGTGGCGCAATGGCCGGCGTTGCCTCGTTTATGTATTTGTCAGCGCTTATGCCCCAGTTGCCCAGCGTTGGGCGTGTCATTTCTGGGATTATGCCAAAGCCGAAAACCGCATTTTGCCGTGCTTCGGCTGCAGCATAATTGGCTGCTGGCTGCCGCGTCTCTGCATCGGCATGCTGCTCGGAAGCTATTTTCCCTGCGCTTGGAGCTTTTGGAGCATATTTTGGCTCTTCTAAAATTGAAGGCTTGCTGTCGTGATGGCGCTCGGTGCGGATTATATTGCGCACGTTCTTCAGCGTATTGTCGTAAACGTTTTTCAGCTGGCTTCCGTTTAGGTATCCAAACGCTTTCTCGAAACCAACGCCGTTTACCTCTGCCTTTTGCTCCACCGCCTTTATGGTTTCTGCAAAGGCCACCATGTTCTTGTGCATCCCGTAAACAGTATTGAGATCCATAATCCTGGTCTGGCTGCTGGCTGCCGCAGAGTCGTCGGGCTTTTGCCGATCCTGATGTGCGTTTTGCGGTACGCTTGTTCCATAATTGCGCAGATCGTTGGTGTACGCCACCATGTTGCTAAGTATGCTGAACAGCGACAGAGCCTTTGCCTTGTTGGTTATAAGTGTATAGCCTTTCTCTGTTTCATGCCCTGCTAGGGCCATATGGACTGCAGATCCCCTAAGTACGTGCTCCATCCTTACGGAGCATATCTTTTCATAGAAAACAGTGTTGTATGCAGTCTTGCTCCCTATTAGGACACGCTTGTTAGTCACAGCTATCGAAGGGTTCTTCAGCCTTTTGCCATCAACCCTGATTCTGTTAGTCTTGTATATTACGTATTCGCCAGGCAGAAGAGCCACATCAAGCCCTTCTATTACCCCCACGTCCTTCATTTTTTTACCACAGTATTATGAAGATATCATATTCAGCTCGAATAGTTATTTAAAGGTTTTCTTTGGACGGCGTTTGGGACAAAAGTTAACCATAACCCTCCCGAATAGGTTATGGGGGACGGCGATGCGGTTTATCTCCGTATCGATCAGGAAAACGGGGTAAAAGTCAGAGATGTAGTTGGATTTATGATCAAAAAAAGTAACCCATTTGGAACCGGTGCAAAAGTAGATTGCCCTAAAGGGCATATAGGAAAAGAGGCCCATCTAATTGTGACTGACCGAAAGGCCGATTAACGACTTTTGTCCCAAACTCGCACGCTGAGAAAGGTATAAATATCGTGTCTGGTGCAGTATATATGGTGCTTGCATGGATGCACACATAAAAGATGTCTTTGACCTGGCATGCAAGGACGCGCTGGAGCGGGGAGCGCGGGTCAATCGCAAGGACATTGACGTGCTCAATTGTGCCTTCGAGGTTGCCCTCGGCAAGAAAAACAACGCAAACTTTAGCGTAGACGCGGGAAAACTTGATTCTATGCTGCTTGCCTTGGAAAGCATAAATAACATATGCGAGGCAAAGGCATACAGTGAAGGTCTTGAATTCTTTCCGATTAGACACAGTGTTTCTAGGAATCCAAGGGGAAATAGCCTGGTAACCATAAAGCTCAGGGCGGGAGAAGCTAAATTCAAAACCCCGAATAGCGCCAAATCAGAAAATTTAAGCAGCCCAACAACCGCACATGCAGCACATGAAACTGCAGCACAGCTTCCGGCCCGGCTAAAGAATGAAATGCCGAGTGTTAGGGAGTTTGCCGAAGTGGTAAACAGCGCTTATGAAAAAATTGCGGAGCATTACAAAAGGTTGGGCAGGGAAAAGTATGGCATAGAATTCAAGGTGCCTGAAATTAAGATGTTTTCCGATGACAGCAAGGGGTCTGACAATGAATCGAAATTCAAGGAGGGTGTTTTAGGATATTACAAAGGCACTGAAAACACGATACACCTGACCAAGGCATTATATGAAAAACATTTCGCAAAAGACCCCTCGGGCCAAAACGAAGAAATTGATTTGACATTGGCGCACGAACTCGGGCATGCGTTTGCGATGCAGACAGGCTATGACAGAGCGTATAGGCTGCGCGGCAAATTCGATGGCAGCGGCCGCCTAAGGGACAAAGAGATAAGAGACAGGGTTGCCGCAGAATTTTTAGCAAACATTTTCGGGGCAAGGATTGAGCTTGAGATTAAAGGCGTATTTCCAACAAATACTGCACTGATCAAGGAGCTTGTCAATCAAGCGGCGATTGGCTACGTCTACAAAGATACCGAGGCGGCGAAGATTTATCTTGATGCATTATTGAAAAGCTCAAAGGAGCTTATGGATAAGCACGCCGAGATTGGAGCTGAATTCAGGAAAAATAAGCGCAGCTACACGGACAATGGGGGCGAGATAGACTTGGGATACTTTAAGACCTACCTTCTTGAAGCCACCGTAGAAGCCAGCAAACACCTGGAATTCATAAAAGACAGTCTCTCGGCTCTGGAGATCTATGGGGGGCCGGTGCTCGGGGCTGCGAAGGCGCTCGAAAACGGGATCGGCTTTGACGAGCTGGTCAGTAAGGCGTCGAAAAACATAAAATCCCTGAAATATGTAAAGGAATACTTTCCTGGTGCAGCTGCGGTAGAATACTCAAACCTGTATTTGTCTTTTGATCTCTTTGGGAGCCTGGGCCCGTATATGAGGGACGTGCTGGGCCTGAGCGACGACCAAAATAAAAATTTGAATCCGGAAAAGCGCATGCGTGATGAACTTGAAAAATGCGGGGACGCAATAGATGGAATGGAGAAGTATTTTAAAAAGATGGAGCGCATGAGCAGGGACATATATGAAAACGAAAAGAAGGTCCTTGGCGAAATGGAAAGGATTAGGGATAGGCTGAATGGCGCCTGACTAATGAATGCAGTGCATAGAAAGCGCCAAACCATAGGTATTTATATCCGCTTTAAAAATGATTGACTGTGGTTTAATGAGTTTCGTGGAGTTTTTTGTTGATTCTTACAAGAAGGCATTTGGGATTATGCTTCACCCCGGAAAAAACGCACGTGGCGCCCTCAGCTTGGGCGATGCGCTGAAATTCTATTACACAATAGCGATAATACCTTTGATACTGGGAGTTGCCTTGTCTCTGCTGACAAATGCGAGCTTCCTCGGGATGTTTGGAGGACTTTCCGGAAGCAGCGCGTTTGCCCCCGGTGCCGCTGCACCCGGGAGTGGATTGTTGTTTGCAGTATACCTAATAGCATTTTTCGTTGTGCTTGCGCCCATTGGTCTGCTGTTCGACACTGCCATGTATCACATAATAATAAAGTCACTTTTAAAGATTTACAACAAGCCGTATGCAACGGCCTTTACGGCTTTTACCTATGCCATAATACCAGCGGTGCTGGTTTATTGGCTCATGCCGTTAGGCGTACTTGGGTTTATGGTAATACTGCTATTCGGCATATGGAGCTTCGTAATAGAGATAATCTCACTTTCAAACCTGCTTTCTATAAGCAGGCTTATGGCTTTAGGCAGCTTAATACTTGACGAAATTATAGTTACGGTAATATTTTACATAATAATTGCAGTGATATTCGGAGCTCTGTTCCTGACAATTCTCAATTTGGCTGGGCCGACGCTGCTCAATTCATCGGCAATAAGCAGCAGCCACTCCTTTACGACCATTCCAGGTTATATTAATACAACAGGTATAGCTGTTCCTGCCAGCACGTCATCGGCTAACTACTCACCGTGTGCGAATTTCACGATATCTGATCCGGAAGAATCGAATCCTGCCACGCCAGGCAGCAATGTAGAGTACGCCACATGCAAATGGGGCGGCGGCGCGCTTTATGTGTATACTGCTGGTGGGTACTCAGGCTATGCCAATCTTAACATAACGGGAAGCAACGGTAAAACGTATTTTGTAAACTCTACAAACGCAAGGTGCTATCAATACGCAGGATCTTTCTATGCGCCAGCACAAGATTACAGGCTGCGGATAAGCTCTGGCGGTGGAGGGGGATACTGCGGCAATGCCGCCGCACTGCTTTTACCAGCAAGTGCTGTGAACGCATCTAATGGAGTTAACTCCACTTCAGTTTCAGCTTCTGGTCCAAACCTTAGACTGCCTTACGGTGGCGTACTTGCTCCGCCAAACATTAGCTCGACTGCTGACAATGTGTTCGGCAACACGCAGTTCAGGTTTTTCACGAATGATAGCGCGATGATGCTATTTCAGAACGGAACAAAAGTTTGGCTGGGCACCATTCCATTAAACTATTCTGTCAACCAGGTTGAGCTGTATAGCAAGACCTGGCCGAACGGACATATATCAAAAGGCATCGAATTTATTAGCGTTGACCTGCTGGACTCTGGCGGCTCTAGCTCTGCCGTAGTTATAGTTAGATACCCAACCAATTCCAACAACACAGTACTGATAAATTACGGAGGCATAAGCTGATTTTAGAAGCACTGCGCTTGAAGGCGGGCGCAATGAGCCCTGGTATGGATATGCGGCGATGCAGCTGCAAAATGCACAACATAAAGGCGCATCCATATTTTTAGATTTTTGCGACAAAGCTCCTATATTTGATTTGCATGATAGAAGTTAGGGCGCTGGAGAAGCGCTACTCAGACGGCAATTACGCCCTCAGGAAGGTGAGCTTCAGACTTGACAAGAGGGTTACTGCCATTATTGGAAGGAACGGAGCTGGCAAGACTACGCTGATGAGGATACTTTCTACTCAGCTTGAGCAGACCTCGGGCAAGGCGACCATAGACGGCTATGATACTCTCAAGGATGCAGACAAAGTAAGAAGGATAGTGGTTAGCATACCGCAGGAGGCCAGCCCCATAGGATACCTTACGCCAATGGAGCACCTGAAGATGTACCTTGTCGCACGGGGAATTCCTCTGGCAGAGGCGGCGAAGAGGTCGGTGAAGGCGCTTAAGACTCTCGAGATGGCTGATGCCGCCGACACGCCGACCGACATGCTCTCCGGCGGCATGAAGAGGAAGGTGTTCGTGGCTATGGCGCTTGCGTCCGATGCGGACATGGTTTTCCTAGACGAGCCGACCACAGGCCTGGACCCTCTCTCCAGGTTTGAAGTCTGGTCCGCGATAAAGGAGCTTAAGGGCAGGATCATACTTACAACGCATTACATGGAGGAGGCCGCAGAGCTTGCTGAGGACGTTATAATGATGGAAGCTGGAAAAATAATGCAGCGGGGCACGGTTGAGCAGCTGCTGGACAAGTTCAAAGGCATGGTAAGGGCAGAGACCAACGACTCTCGCAGAAGCCATTCTTTTAGCGTCGGCAATACATACATAAAGTATATACGCATAGGCGAAAGCGAGAAGTACGTCAAGCAGGGATATTCAATAAAGAAGATAACGCTGGACGACCTTTTTATAAGCAGGGGTGTTGCAATTGAATCTTAAGTTTATAGGAACTTTTACTTGGTATTACGGCTTCAGGTCAATACCGCGGGGGCCGTCATATATAATATCATCAATAATGTACCCGCTGGTATTCCTTTTCCTGATAACCATATTCTCTGCCGGCAAGTTCATTGACTATGCAGTAGTAGGAGGTTTCATATCGATAATAGGCATGAATGCAATATACAGCAGCAGCGACATTGCATTCCAGAGGCTGCAGCTTAAGACGCAAGACCTTTTTGTTGCAACGAGCATAAGCTCCACGGACTACATGCTTGCGATGGCATTCAGCTATTTGGCCACGTCCACGCCGGGGATAGCCGTCTACGCCGTCATAGGCCTGCTGCTTGGGCTTTTCACCGCGCTCAACGCGCTGGCGCTGGTGGTGCTTCTGCTGCTGGTACTTTTCGGAATAACTTCTATATCGTTCCTCGTATCAGGCATGATAAAGCACGTAAGGAACGTTTGGGGCATCGCAGGGATACTGGGTGTGCTGCTTACTGTGCTGCCTCCGGTGTTTTATCCGTACACCATACTTCCAAAGCCGCTGCTCTACGTGTTCATGATATCTCCGGTAACTCCGGCCGCCGTGCTTGCCCAGGCTGCATTCGGCCTAGGGCCGTTTGCGCCGTATGCGATTGCGGTGCTGCTTGTAGAAATAGTGGTATACACGGCAATAGCGAAATACACAAACCACTGGAGGGAAAAGTAGATGGTTCTATTGGAGTTTCTTCTTTAGGTCTTCTATTATCTGGCTTATAAACTTGTCTGCGGCGCGCTTTATCATGGGCCCGCCGAAGGTTGCTGCGATGCCCCCGACATTTACAGATGCGTCCCAGGACACCTTCGAACCTTTGCTGGAAGGGTCTATGCTGAACTTCGTAAGGAAGTCAACCGAGCTTCCGGATCCGGAGCCGGATCCCTTGAGTTCCACGTACGATGGCGCCTTTGAAGAAAGGGTCTTAAGCTTCACCTTGAATGTGCCCCGTATGAAGGAAAAGCCAACGGGGACGTCCATGGTTATGCCGTTCTCGTCATAGCTGTATTTTTTTACCCCTGGTATGTATTTTACAAGCTTGTCCGGTATTGTAAGTATCTCAAATATTTCCTTGGGCGCAGCGTTTACCTCTGCGTTGCCTTTGAACTCCATGCGTATCATAGTGCTTTTGATGCTCAATTCTAAATACCTGTTGCGAATGGCGAAGTTTTTTGAAAGGTTTTTGTAGTTTGTATCGGATATATAGATGTGGTTTTTGCTGCCTAGGAATTTTGATTACTATGCTCCGGCAAGCCTGAAGGAGGCCGCTGCAGTGCTTAAGAGCCATAGTGACGCACGGGTCCTTGCTGGAGGCCAGAGCCTTCTGCCCATGATGAAACTCAGGCTTGCATCGCCCGACGCAATAGTTGACATCTCGAGGATAAGGGAACTGCATGGAATAAGGCAGGAGGATCTTGTCTAGGAAAGTAATGCAACGTAAGTAACATATAAATATCAGTTGCTGCCCAGACCTTTTAAGCGTGTTATTATGCAAAAGCAGTTTGGGCACTTGAAATCTAAAGAGCCGCTGGCGGTGCTGCCAAGGGTCGATACTTCTGAAGGAAGACAGGACACGGTCCGAATTCCGATTAGAGTGGCTTCAGAAAAAGCCGGTGCGGCTGCCATACGCAATAAGATTGGAGGTAGAAAGGATGCCGCATCTGGAGGGATAGCATCAGGACTGCTTATTGGATCTGGATTTACGGCGATTATCGCCGGCGCATTGTCGGGCGGAGCAGGACTTGCAGCGCTTTCGGCGATAGTGGCTGGAGGAACTGCAATGCTCTTCGGGTTTGTTGTTGCACTAGGTAAGACCATAAAAGGATAGGCAGGTCTTGGCTCTTAGCTAATAGCGCATAGTCGACTTCTTGAACTCCTTTGCGTTGCTGAGCATATACTTGTCATTGTTAAAAAATGCAAATGCGCGGCGCGCACCTGATTCTGCAACCATTGCCGCCATGCCGGCAAGCTCGCGCTTGCTGTAGTTGTACGAGTACCATTCCGTGCGGCCGTGGAACCTTAGGTATAACTGCTTGTTCAAGTTTGTAAGCCTGCCGCTCTGCAGCGGCGAGTCTGCGGTTACTACCGCGCCCTGAGTTTTTATTTTGCCCATGTCGAAATCATTCCAGCTCGCGTGCCTGAACTCTATAGCGAACCTGCGCGAGTTGAAAGCGCTAAGGAAATCGTTGAGCCTTGGAAGCAGCTTTGATGTGAACCTCGGCGGCAGCTGTATAAGGTACCATGACGTGATTTTGTCCAGAGGCGACATCGCATTTAGAAACTTGTCGCAAAGCTCGATTGCGCTCTCGTTCAGCATATGCGTATGGGTTACCGACCTGTGGACCTTGACCGCCCATGCAAGGCTTTTCCCTACGCTGGCCCATGATTTTACCTGATTTGGGTATGGAAACCTGTAGAAGCTTGAATTGAGTTCTATGGCGTCCATGCCTGATTCTTTTACATACCAGTTTAGAGAGTTGCCTTTGTTCCACAGGTAAAGCCATCCTGAAGTACCTATGTGTATGCGCATGAAAATCGCGAGAAAAGCTGCTAATATTTGCATTTGGAATGCTATAAAACTAACCGTTTGAATGAATGGCGGCACGCTGCGCTGCAGTGGCTCCGACCAGGTTTCTGCCAAACACGAATATTGCCACAGAAACGATTAGCAGCACGGCTCCTATGATGTCAAATGTGTATTGATACGAAAATACCCTGATTAGAAACCCGGATATCGGCAGCCCTAGTATTATGCCAGTGTCGAGTATTATGAAGCCCATCCCGCTGTGCACTCCGACTTTGCCCTCTCCGGCTGATTCCGAGATTATGGTGTTGTATATGCTGCTCCATCCCATTATGAAAATGCCCAGAATAAATGATATGCCTATGGCGACAACGAAATTGGCCGGCGATAGAGCCAAGGCAATTATTAGCAGTGCAGACCCTGCCGAAACCGCCGCAAGTGAAGCTGCCTTGTCGCTTCCGAATAGCTTTGTTCCCACTGCAGGCCAAATAATCCTGCCTGCAATTGATCCGAGAATCAGGAAGAAGAGGGTGATTTCTGCGGCAAATATGCCGAAGCCCCTATAAATGAAAAATATGACGATGTAGGTTGCAATCGACTGCTGTGCCCAGAATAGGAATGCTGAAAGAGAGCTGATCAGGTAAACGGTTTTGTTCTTTAGCACAGACAGAAGCGTATGAAGGTAATCGGTTTCGTTTTCGCCCTTGGGCCTGCTCCTGTCATATCCCATCAGCGCGAATATGAGTGTTGCTATGATGAACATAAAAATAAATGTGTACGCGAGGCCGTAATCTAGCGCAATTATTGGGAGAAGGGTTATTGCAAAAAGCACGCCAATAGGTATGCCGGTCTGCTTCAGGCCCATCTTCTTGTAGTGGTGTGGGCGGTATGCGCTTATCACGGTGCTATTGGTTGCAGCGGGAAGGGACCCATAGCCCAGACCGATAAGAAAGTACCCGATGAGCAGCATATAATAAGAGCTCGCGACTGCGCATGCTGCCAATCCGAGAGCCATGAAGAGAAATGATAGCTTTATCGCGGTTCTGTTGCCAAATCGGTCTATGAATATGCCGGACAGCAGCAGTATGAGTATTACTCCGGCATAGACTGCGGTCGGTATATAGCTTAACTCTCCGGCATTCAGCAGAAATTTGTCTTTTATGAATGGGGCCAGCACGACGAAGGACTGATTGATGAGGTTTCCGAAAAGCAGCAGTAGGAGCGCTTCGAGAGCTACAGGCAGAAAGCGGCCGCTTCTTTTCTCCAGATTCTACACCCTGTGCATTGAAAAATTTTTATTTGGATTATGATTAATTTATAGATATAAATATCTGTTCCTGGAAACGAATTTTGTTGTCTGGAGGTCATAGTGCAATGAGCACAATCGCGAACAATGCGACAATTGCCGTGTAAAGAAGCGAAAGCTTCATGAACCTGATAGGGCTTATGCCTCCGCCCTGCCGTATAGCGATAAAGTTTGCCAGCGATGCAATCACCGTGCCGTTGCCCCCTACGTTGACGCCCCAGCTCAGTGGCGCAAAAATCGAAGACTTCTGCAGCAGCACCGTTGCTGGAACGTTGCTTATTAACTGCGATGCAGCCAGCGCATATAGGAACATGAGCACGCCGTTGCTTGTATGTAGCCGTGGCAGCAGGGTCGCAGCTGAATTTATAACAAGGAAGATAAGGACGAAGGTAAGTATTAGGAATACGTCAATCCTGAAAAGCGCAGCGGTAACCTTCGAGCCCTTGGGCCTGAGCACAATCATGGCAGCTATTGCTGCAAAAGACATCGCCATGAAAAACCAGATGCTGTAATTGCCAAGAAAGCCAACCACATCTGCAACGAAGAGAAGAATTGAAACTGCGAGCAGCGCTTTGTTGCTGAGTGGCTTGGTAGACAGCTTGCCTGCCCTGCCAGTTCTGCTGATTAAGAAGGCAAAAGCGGCAAGCACAAGTATTGATATCAAGAATATAGGCAGCATGCCCAGGATGAACTGCAGCGCGGAAAGCCCGTAGTGCCTGAACATTATTATGTTCTGCGGGTTGCCGAACGGCGTCAGCATAGATCCGACGTTTGCTCCTATGGCCTGAAGCACAACCGTGCCCCTCACATCGCTGCCGGATATTCTGCCTATGCTCATTGTCAGGGGCACAAGCACTATTAGCGAAGCGTCGTTGGTTATAAACATCGAGACAATCACGGTAAGCGCGATCGATGCCAAAGCCAGCTTCCTGAAGCTCTTAATCCTTCCAAGCATTGCGTATGCCGCCGCGTCAATCCCTCCGGAGATGAGCAGCCCGGTGTTTATTATAAGGAAAGAAGCTATTATAGCAACCGTATCCCACTCGACCAGGGCAGGATTGAGGAACTTGGCGTTGTAGGCAACGAGCAGCGCGTATGCTACTAGCAAGAAAAAGAAAATTGGTTCCTTCCTTACAAGCCTCATTCTGCTTTTTTCTTTGGGCAAGCCGCTACCATTCCCCGCTTTGCGCATTATCAGATGGGTTCTGGGATTTAAATTCCTTGCCAATGCCCAACTCACTAATTTTTATTTTTTTGTCTACGCATTATAATAGGCGGTGAGATGGCAAGCGCAAATGGGAAGTGCTTCATAGTAGTTGGTGCTGGAAACGGCCTTGGATATGCCATATCGAAGAGGCTGCTAGGGTCAGGCGCCAGGGTGGTCATATCTTCAAGGACAAGGGAAAACCTTGAGAAGCTCAAGGAAAGGCTGTCCAAGTTCGGCAGGGTGGATTATGTGGCTGGAGATGCAACCAAAAGTGAGGATGCGAAGCGCGTTGCATCTGAAGCAAAGAGGATAATGGGGAGAATCGACGGGGCCGCGATACAGGTTGGCGATTTCCTAGGTGACAATTTCGAAAGCTTTAACGCTGACAACGCGTACAAGATGGTATCGGCAAATCTTGTTGCTCCGCTGATCGCAGTGCAGGCAATGTCTGGAGCAATGGAAAGGGGCGCGGCTGTGGTTTTTATAAGCAACTCGGAAGCGGCGCAGACCAAGAAAACCTCTACCAATCTGTCATATCTCGTATCCAAGGCAGCACTAAACAAGGCCGTGGAGATGGTTGCGGCCGAGCTTCTTCCGCGTGGAATAAGGGCTAACGGCATTG
>JAMCZL010000034.1 GCA_023485745.1 Candidatus Martarchaeota archaeon
GCCGCGCACCTTTCAGTAATGGTATGAAAGGAAAAGATATTTAATCGTGGTGGTCAGGTGCGCTTTCGCGCTTCATGAAAAGCATTGTGTAGGGCAGCATGTACCTGAGCACCACCTTCGCAGGGCCAAGCTTGTTGCCTATCTTTGTCAATATCTCTATGTTCCTCGCGTTTATGCCGCCGAACAGCACAACCAGCGGAGGATAAAGCAGCACGGCCACCGCAAGATTTATCGCTATGAGCAGAAGGCGCTCCCTGAGGAGAACCGCAAGCCCCGCCAATACAAATCCCAGTATTATGCCAGGCACTACCACGCGCAGAAGCTTTGCCCACGCGATTTTTATGCTGAACTGCCTGCGCAGCGCCTTCATGTATACAATGTCAAGAACTATAGGGCCAACCACGAAAAGAGAGATCAGAACTCCGTATATATGCATAAGCGGAGTAAGAACGATCAGCAGCGCCATTTCTATTGCTATGGTGATGAGCTGGTACTTCATGAACTTCTTCGTGTCCCCGTAGCCGACTATAAGCGCTCCGGCAAAATTGCCGATTATGGACACTGCCAGGCCCAGCTCTATTATTATGAAGTATATGGCTCCCAGGGAATACGCCTTCGAAAAGAAGAGCCGGAACAATGGAACAGATACCGTGGCGCCGTACGCCAGCACGGGCACCAGGAACAGCAGCATGTAGTACATGCTGTTGCTGTACATCGAGCTTAGCTTCTTGGAAAGGCTCTCGTCCGAGAATAGCTTGGAGAATGCCGGCATCAGAACGAACGTAGTGGAAACAAGAATGACTTCAACGTATCTTCCAACCCTGAACGCTGCGCCGTAGTCGCCCACTACCGCAGAAGAAACAAAAACTCCCAGGAAGTCTATCGCGAAGCTCATCAGCCCCATCGTCGCAAAGTTTGAAACAAGCACCGGATAGGCGAACTTCATTATTCCGGACATGTATTTCCTTTCAGGCCTTATGAACCTGATCCTGGTGCTGGATGCGAGATATGCAAGCGCTATGAGCGAGCTCACCGCAAGGCTTCCAAGTATGCCTGCTATCGCGCCCAGCACGCCATAGCCCGCAAGCACAAGGTAAACTATTAGTACAAGCTGTATAAGCGAGTATGCAACCGTCACTATTCCCGAGCTCTTGACCCTGCCTATGCCAACCAGCGCCGACACTGTTACGTTGTAAAGTATGCTGAAGAATATGGTGGCAGCCGCAAATTCCAGGGGCAGGACAAGGGCGCTGTTCCTGTATGCGAACTCCGCTATTGCGGGGCTCACTGCGATTCCCGCAATTGTAAGTATCAAGCCAAGGACTATCGCAAGGAAATATCCGTTTGCCAGGAGCTTCGACCTTTCATCGTAGGACCTTGCATCCGCGAGCCTTTTCCTGAATGTCGTGCCTATGCCGAAATTGCCTCCAAGGGTAAGCACGGTTGCATAGGAATACACGACGCTGTAAAGGCCGTAGCCGTCCAGGCTCAGGTATCTGGTAAGGAATATGAGCAGCACCGCCCCGAATATCAGCGCTGCAAGCTTGCCAGACACGAATATGCTGCTTTTCTTGGCCGTGTCAACGCCAAAGTCCTCCATTTTTGAGCCGTCTATAGTTTCGTCAAGCATTGGCATCATGTGCGCAGTGCGCTCTGGGCATCAAACCAATAATTTGGATGCAAAGCTTAAAGCAATTGCTGCCGGTCACGCCCTGAGTATGAACGAGTCAAGCTTGCCTCTCAGGGCCTCCTTCCTTTTCCTGTGCTCGTCCAGGTACCTGTTTATGGCGTCGGCCAGGGCCTTCTTGTGCTCTCCCGCCAGCACCGTGCCGTCCCTTTCCGCCTTGAATATCTCCTCCAGCCTTTTGTCGTCGGGCTCGAAAATGTACTTGAAGTACTGGCACACCACGCATTTTTCCGGGTCCCCGCCGTATTTCTTCTGCAGCTCCGCGGTATCCTGCTGGCCCGTGAGCATCCTGTTGACCTTTTTCATTACATCTTCGTGGCTGTCGCTCAGGTATATGGTCTTTGTCGGGTCGCTGGCAGAGGCCTTTGAATTCCCGTCAAAGGCAGGCAGGAACTTAGCATACAGTATCGCCGGCTTGTAATAGCCCAGCTTTGTTATCACGTCCCTTGCGACCCTGAAGTGCACGTCCTGGTCTATTGCCAGAGGTATGAGGCACGGCACGTTGCGGCCCTCCTCCACCGATTTCAGGAATGCAGGCACCGCCTGCATGCTCGTGTAGAATATCTTGCCTATGTTGTCCTCGTTTGTAAAGCCCATTGCATCCTTCACCGTGGAGAAGGTGATGTGCTTTGCGACCCTGACCGCCTGCCTGTAAAGCACGCTTGCGTATTCGGTATCGAAGAATATCTTTGTCTTCTTCGGGTCGAACCCGAGCGCTATTATGTTGAGCGCGTCGTCGTATGCAAGCTCGTGTATCTTCTCCAGGGTAAGCGAAGGGTCCTTCTTGGCCAGGAACTTCTCTTCGTCAGGTATCTGAATGTAGACCTCTGCCCCGAACGCCTTCTGGAGCCACAGCGTCATCAGGAAAGGTATCAGGTGCCCTACTGTCATTGAGCCTGAAGGCGCAATGCCCGTGTAGACATAGAACTTGTTGCCCTTCTCGTACTCGTCAAGCATCCATCCAAGCTCGCGCTGCGCGTAGAATATGTTGCGCCTTATCATGAAATGCAGGCTGCCTCCTAGCTTTTCAAGTCTTGCCCTGGTCTTGGCGTCCAGCAGGGTCAGGCCGAATCTCTCCGCGAACTTGTCGTAGTCCACCTTGCCCTCTACCTTGTACGCGTCAACGTGAAACTCCTCGGCCATGAAATCAGATAGCTTTGATAGCCAAATAATTTATTGATTTTGTATGATGAAAATAAAAAAAGAAAAAGCAGCACGTTCACTCGTATTCTTTCTTGAGCGCGTGCATCTGGTCATTTTCATCGTATGCGTAGAGCTTGCCTTCCTCCTCGGTCTTCGTCTTTGCATGGCTTCCATCGCAGAACGGCTTGTGGTGCGATAGGCCGCATGCGCACAGGTGAATCTCGTACTTCAGCACCTTGTCATCGCTGGTCAGCTTGTCGAAGCCCGGAAGCTCCTCAAGCTTTACAACAAACGGATGGTCCCTGTCGTGTCTTATTAGTCTCATATAATCACTCTATATTACGGCATTGAAAAATTATAAGCCTTGTGCTACTTTCCCCTGTCTATAAAGTTCGAAGACACGGCCCTGGGCTTGAGCTTGCCCACGATATAGTTGAACGCGACTTCCGGATTGCTCGCCTCGCCGCAGGAGTATATGTCTACGGTTGCATACGAGCTTTCAGGCCAGGTGTGCAAAGCGATGTGGCTCTCCTCTATGAGCGCTATTACGGAAACCCCGCCTTCGATGCCGTTGTAGGAGTTGAATTTCTTGGTTATCATTTCTATTATGTGCATGTTGCCTAACTTTGCGGATTCGACGACGACCTTGGTCAGCGCGCCAAGATTCGCGATTATGGATCCGTCAACTCCGTCAAGGTTTCCATACACGTGCTTTCCTATTATCCTAGGCATCGTAATTTGCACATTCCGGGTCTGGGTTTTTGGCATTTCGATATCACCTGATTTTTCCAAAAGCAATAATGTTTTTATACATTAACGATAACGCTTAAAAGTTTTCCGATTTTTCACATTTAATAAAAACATTAATCATATATAAAAATAAAAGACAATGGCTCAAACATGCATTTTATCAGCATGGCCCATGATTCCTGCAATCCACGGGCATGCCGCATGCTCATCGCAACATATAAAAATATGAATGATGTAATAGGTATGGCCGTCGTGCTGCTGCCAACAAATATCTTCGAAGTGCGGCGCCAGCAAACTTCCGGCATTGGTTTAAACCTAACGCTTTGGCGTTGGGGGATATGACAAAACATGTGAACAAGCGAGGTTTCTTTTTAAGGCGTTAAAATCATCAAACGGTGTTAAGTGTGGGAAAATTTCCGATAGCAGATGCTGAAATATCAAAGATATGGATTTGCAGAAGGTGCAAGGCAAGAAACAAGGCCCAGAGCAAGAGGTGCAGGAAATGCGGATACGACTCTCTCAGGCCGAAAAGAAAGGAGGCCAAGGCCAAGAAGTAACGATTAGAAAGGTGCTAGATTGGCAGAACTAAATCCTGTTGAACAACTTGTAGTAAAGGCTCTCGAAGAGATGGGGGCAACTAAGGACAGCGCCATAAAGACCGCTGACGACATAACCAAAAAGTGCAACAGGCCCAAAGGCCTCGTCACGAACACGCTGGTCTCACTGACCCAGAAAGGCGTAATAAAGCGCGTCGCCAGGGAGAAGGCGGCCGGATACTACTTGGTAAAGCAATAGGTGCCGTGATACAATGGAGGACAAGCCCGAAGAATACGTAGAGTTCATGGCCAAATACAAGGACTGGATATCAATAAAGAAGATGAGCATAAGCCATTCTACAAAGCCAGAGGAGGTGGTTTACCACATGGCAGGCATAAGGAGCGCCATAGACGGAAAGGCGTTCAAGTTTCTTGGCATAGACACAGAAATGCTGGACGCATATGCCGAGAGCTCAACAAGGTCTGCAGGCAGGGGCTATTCCGGGCTCTCCAGGGCCGTGCTCATAATGGAAAGCAACGATACCAAGAGCATCATTGAAAAGGCATGCCAGAGTGCGACCATGGCGCCGTTCGCCAGGAGCTACCTGCTCAACAGGATAATATCCGCAATGAAGTTCGAGACAAGCGTGAGCCAGCTGGGCCTGTCAAAGGTTTTTCCAGATCTGAAGCCACCAAAGGCGCCGGGAAGGCTCGGCAAGGCGACAAAGCCAAAATGACGCCTTCTTCACGCCAACCGCTTCAAACGGATCTTGATTTATCTTGACTTATCCTTATTTGCAGTTGCAGCGATCGAGATGTCCCCGCTTCTGAGCCTTGCCCCAGATTTCGCCTTCTCATAAAGCTCCAGATACGGCTTGAGGCTTTTTAGCAGGGCCTCCCCGTTTATCCTTACGCTCCACGAAAGCGGATCGTGCGTGACCGGCAGAGAGCCGTCCTTGTATATGCCTGTTACGTCCGTGCGTATGGCCTCGTACTCTGCAGAAGTTATTTCCCTTTGCGCAGCAGTCTCCAGCTCTATGCTGCGCCCGACCTGATCTGCGAGCTTGCCCACGTTTATGGGCGTGCCGCTCAGCACGTCAGACTGCGATCCGCTGCCGTAAAACATCAGCAGCATCCTTCCTATGCCTTCAAGCTTCGACCTGTCGCAGCGCGACAGCACGCTGCCGAGCCCAAGGGCGAGGGATGCTGAATAAAGGTTGCCCTGCCTTGCCGGAAGCCAGACAGCGTTGTCGACTTCCAGCATGGCCTTTATCTTTTTGAAAGTCTGGCTGGACCTCACCATCTTGTTGTACGCCGCGTCAAGTTTCTGGAACTCCTTGACTTCCACCATCACCGTGTCAAGCGCTGCAGCAATGTCCTCGAAAGCTATCCTGCGCTTCTGCTTTATGCCCTGGAGCTGGGATATCGCGTTCTCCATGCTTCCACGTAGCTTTCCTGTCGGAGAATATTTCTCCAGTATCTCTGCCATCTGCTCTATTATGTTGTCCAGGTAGCTGTTTTTGTTTTCGTTAAGCCTGTCATTTATGAATGACTTGAACTTCTTTTTCTGCTCCCTCTGCATGAGTCTGGAGAGCAGCTCCATTGGTATGCCCACATTGCCGTAATAGACCTTGCCGAAGTCCGAAACAAAACTGAGCTCGGTTTCAATGTCGCTAAACCCATCAAGGAAATATTCGTCCTGCCCGCCGATCTCGTTCCTTATGGCAGATCTGAGTCCGGCGTCGTTCCTTGCAATGTGCCTTACCAGGTAGGCCAGCTCCTTCTCAGGCATCTTTGCATACGGTATGTGCGCAACCACGAGCGTGCTGTCCAGTATTGACAAGCTGTTTATTCCGATGCCTACGGCATCCGCCCAGCTTTTCATGGCCATGTAGGAATCGAACGCGTATATGTAGTTAGAATAGTCCCCGAACACTATCGGATATCTGGCCACGAATTCAAGGCCGGAGTCGTTCTTCTCATCAGAAAAGACAGGCTTAAGGAAGTCCGGCCTGTAAGACGAGTAGTGGCCCACTTTTTCAGATAAAAATATGCCTGCCCTGGCCTTGTCCGCGGGCTCAACGAGCATTGCGGCGCTGCCGAATCCGCCGGTTTCGTCCGGCCCCGTCCTGAACTTGTATTTTGCATCGTCAGTCCCAACTATTATCGCCTTTCCTCCGCCCAGGCCGTTTACGGCAAAACTCGAGAGCGCGTCGCCCATGGAGGCGCAGGCGTCCTGTATGTGCAGCTGCACCGACGGCGCCAGCCTTCCGATGCTGTAGCCGTTTTTGTTAAGCGCATCTATTATCCTGTTTGCAGTGTCGACCACCTGCACCGCTATGCTTTCCGAAGTGCCTGTTGGCGTCTCGGTAGCCACCGCAATGGTGCGTATCTCCTCAGGGCTCACGCCTGTCGAAAGTATGAGCTTGACTACTGCCAGCGCTCCGCTCGTCACTACGCTTTCGCCAATCCCGGCCACGCCGGTGCTTATAACCCCAAGTCCCGCGACAACCTTTTCCGCCTCTTTAGCGACCGCGTCCTGCGGCACTATTGTCTTTACCTTTTCCTCTGTTGAAATGCGCAGCCTGCCAAGCGAATACGCAATGCCTGTTATGGCAACCCTGCTTTCAGGTACTGCTTCAATGGGCACACCTATATTCTCCATAAAAATCAAAATCGTTTTTATGGCAACGTATATAAGCGTCGTATCAAGCTTAGACTATTAACGAACTTTATCTCGTAGAAAGCAGGAATATTACCTCTACCACGACTTCCACAACTATGAGCAGTATCACTATTATCTCTAGGAATTCGTCCCTGTCGCCCCTTATTGCGTCAGATATTATTGCCCTTCTCTTGTCTATGAGATCCATGTCATCTTCAAGCGAATCCCTCCATGCAGATATCTTGAACACGTCGTCATAAAGCGAATACAGCTTCAGCAGGTACCATTCCCCGAATCCGGAAACAGTATCGTTCACCGAGTTTATCATGTCGCGTATCCTGTTGTAGGACTCTCCAAGGCTCCTGTTCGTCCTTGCCAGCTCCTTGCTGCGCAGGCCCCTTTTAGAGAGCATGGAGCCGGCGCTCTCCGTGCTCTTTATCACCTTTGCTATCCTGTCGTGATATACCATCATCTCAAGGAGCTGCACGTTTGCTATTTCGGCCACCAGAAGCTCATGCTCGTACGAAGGCGCTGTGTCGACCATGACAGCAGCCTCCCATCCGACAAATACCGCATCGCCGTCCGTGTAGGAAATGCTCTTCTTAAGCGTGTCGTTCGCATATGCGTCCGATATGCCGCCATAATTCTGCTCGTCTATGAGCAGCCCTGCTACGGCCTTGCCATTTGCCGGCACTAGATCGCCAATCCTCGCATTTAGGTGATAGAATCGGTATGTCTCTTTTATCTGGCTGACTTCTATACCTGCAATCTTTGACAGGTTCTTCTCTATTTTCGACTTTTCCTTGATTGAAAGATCAGATATCGCCTTTCCGAACGCTGGATCGAACGTTAGTTCGTATATGTCCTTGACGCCCAGGCCTGAAAACACGTACCTCAGCCTTATTGAGAAAGACCCTGTGTTGTATATCGCCGCCTGCGCCCTTATCCTCCTAGACGATTTCCCAGACTCTACTGTTTCGTCCCTTAGGTTGAATATCGAAGGCACAGTAAATGTTGGTATCTCCTCCGGCGTGGGCTTCTGGTACTCGTATTTGGAGAAGTCCTCCTGGTTTTTCAGCAGGCCCCTTAGCTGGTCGTCGGTAAACTTGGTTCCCGTATTATATATGAACATGTAGACAATTTCTCCGTCCATTGAGCCCAACCCCCCCAAACTTCTGCGCATTTTGCGGCGCTATTCAAGCCTCTTTATTATGTGATAGCCAAACTGCGTCTTTACAATCCCGGACGTCTGCCCCTTTTCAAGCTTGAATGCGGCATCCTCGAATTCCTTTACCATCATTCCCCTCCCAAAGAAGCCAAGGTCCCCGCCGCGCTTCCTGCTTCCGTCTATTGAGTACTGCTCTGCAAGCTTTGCAAAGCTTTCGCCCTTGCCAAGCTTGTCCAGCACCTCTTGCGCAGTCGAAAATTTCTCAACAAGTATGTGCGCGCACCTTATCTTGTCTGCCATTGTTAAACGCCTCTTAAGCGGTAGCTTTTGGCAGGCAAAATATTAAATGCCTAGCCGGACCGGACGGAAAAAGATAAATATATGGTCAAATACTCAGATAATCGCGATACTGCATGGAAGCCAAAGGTTTCGATCACAAAGCCGCTAAAAAGGCGCAAGCAAGCCCAGTAGTATGCATAGTCGGAAGGCAGGGCTCCGGCAAGAGCACCCTGAACGGCATGCTGGAAGAGCAGGGCTACCACGTCATAGAGCTGAGCGACATGGTGCGCAAGGCCATGCCCCCCGGCTACGGCATTTCAGATTTTGTGAACGAAACGAAAGGCAGATACGGAGACATGGTTTTCGCCAAGTGGATACTCGAAGAGGTAAGGGCATCAAAAAGGCAGCCTATTATAACCGGAATCAAGGGTCTTGCCGAAATGAATTTTCTTAAGCAGCACCTAAACATGGTGGTTGTCGCAATAGATATTCCGGCACAGGTTAGGATGGAGCGCGTTCTAGGCAGCGGCAACGCCACTGCGCCCGCAGACCACCCCAAGTCAGTGGAGCAGTTCCTGAGAAAAGAGGAGTCCGAGGAGCGCATGGGCATGCCCAAAATAATAGCGAATGCGGATTACGTGATAATAAACGACGGCACAATCGAAGAGCTGAAGTCAAAGGTCTTAGGCATAGCCAGAAACTTCGGCATCCTACGAACCTAATCTCTGGCACAGGCAGAATCTTGCCGTGTTTTTGGCTTGTGCTATAACCGGGCTTTTTCTGAAGCGTATTTTAACTCAAGCGCACTGACCACTTCCTTAAGCAATCTCTTGGTGTGGGCCGGGTCCTTTACCTCAACGCAGGCTATGCCTGTTTCCTTTACTGGATAGTCGTTTCCATGCTCAAAAAGCGCGTCTCCTATAAAAATCATGCTGTCTAGGCTATGCCCTGTCTTCTCCGCCAGCTGCCTTATTGCAAAGCCCTTTGTTATCCCCCTCTTGTTTACGTCTATCCCTGTCGGCCCGCCGATTGTTATCTCATATTCGTCCAGCATCGGCGTCAAAAAGCCTTTTATTATAGCCCTTTTTTTGTTATCTGGATCCCACGCCCTCTTCATCTCGAGAGGCGCGTCATGGCCAAGAACCGAGAATGCTATTTGCGTATGTCTGTCCTCGATAGCCTCGCCTATCGGGGTTTCGTTGAATCCGGCCTTCATTACGGACTCCCGTATCGCATTTATTATCTTTTCCTTTTCTGCCTCGGAAAGCCTGTGCGAATACACCTCAGTCCACTGCATTGAAGACGGATCGAATTTGTAAAACGCAGAGCCATATGTAGGCAGGATCATAAGCCTAGAGAATAATTTTGGATCCTTCGGAAGCAGGTCTATGAAAAGGTTGTGCAAGTACTTAATGTCCCTCCCGCTCACTATTGCAACTTCCTTATACTCAAGAAGCTTGGCCGCATACTGCAGCATTTCCTCGTCCACCGGGTTTTTGCTTACGGTGAGCGTTCCGTTAAAATCAAAAACAAAGAGAGACTTTGAAATAATCTCGGATATTTCCATTTCATCTCCATTTTACGGTTGGTTTTATTACGGCCCTGTAGCGCGACAGGCGGGCGCGATGCGGCTCCAGGTCCTTAAGTATCTCGGGTATGTTGTCCTTCAGCTTCCACGTAAGCTTGAATCCGAGCTTCTCCAAAATCTCCTTTTTGGGGTTATAATAGTGCCTTTCCTTTTCTACCCTCGGATCCTCTATCTGCATGGTTTCAAGGTCCTTGCCGAGAACCTTGGCAGCCGCGCGCTTGACCTCCTTCTCCAATTCGAGCGTGCTGAACAACTCCATGAACTGGTTTACGTGCCTGTATTCGCCTTTTCCTGGCGGCTTTTCAAGCAGCAGCACAAGCGCATTTATGCTGTCCTGAAGCGATATAAATCCCCTTACCTGGCCTCCCTTCCCAAACCTTATCAGCGGCATTCCAAGTACTGCCTGAGCGCAAAACTTGTTCACCACAGTGCCCCATACGCCGTCGAAATCAAACCTGGTGTTTAGGCCGGAACTTGCTATCTGCTTTGTGCGCGTGCCGTAAACCGGGCCCTGCATCACATCGGTTATTGTGCATCCCCATAGGGAATTCGCATAAAGCATGTTGTGGGTATCGTGCACCTTTGTCCAGTGATACCACGATCCAGCCCATTTTGGAGTCAGTATTTTAGTGTATTTGTCTTCTCCCATTATCTTCGCATTTACGAAGGCGGATTCCGGTATGTCGAAATCTGGCGTGCCAAACTCGCCCATGGTGCCCATTTTTAGTATGTGCGTGCCAGGGCTTGTCTCCTTAACGGCATATATGAGCTTAAGCGTGCCTATGGTGTTGTTCTCCATCGTGTAGACTGCATGCTTTTCGTTTATCATGGAATACGGAGCGGATCTCTGCTCTGCAAAGTGCACAACCGCATCAGGTTTTTCCCTCCTGATGACATCCCTTAGCACGTTGCCTTTTGTTATGTCGGCTTTTATGAAGCGCGCCCTTTTGCGCGCCGTCTTATTCAGCGAAGCAACCCTGTTTTCCATGCTCTCTATCGGTATCCCGCTGGCAGAGCCAACCTCCCTAACGCATCTCCTCGTAGCAAGATTGTCTATGCATATTACTTCGTGCCCTCTCTGTGCCAATGCGAGAGAAAGCGGCCAACCGAGATATCCATCAGCGCCTAATATTATAGCTTTCAAGAGTCAACACCTATTTGGTTAAGTTTTACTGCCAATCCACATTCCCACTATTGATTAGATGGATTGATATAAATTAATTATGGAACTATATAATTAAATATGTTTACTGACATGCATTATGTTTGCACCAAAATCATATCGCGCAGGGAGCACATCAAAATCCAAGCAAAGGTAATGGCGCAGGCCTCAGATTCCCGACGCGGCAACTTTTCATAACTTAGAACATGCCTAATTAAAATCAGGCACTAAGCCTGAATCCGCGATCGAAAAATACGATCCCCTATTTGCCCCCGGTCTGCTTTCATCTTGCCTGTGAAGAGCACGGGATTTACTGCTGACATTGTTAAAGTGCAATCGCCGGGATTTGAACCAGGGTTTTTGCCTTGGGGGGCAAAGTCCTACCAGGCTAGACTACGATCGCCCAACACCTACATCTTGATAGCTCCAATTTAAAATCATTCTTTGCTAATTCGGAGGAAGCATTTTATATTTGTAATGTCATATGCCTATTGATAAGTATGAAAATGGATATATACTGGTTTAAGCCGATGTAAAGAGAAACGGCAAGCTGTTCGTAGGTACTATAGACGAGCTTCACGTTCAAGATCAGGCCGAGAGCCTGCGCGAATTGGAAAGCGAGCTGAAAGACGCAGTAGATACGGCCGTAAAGTTCCTGCTAGAGAAGCACAAGGGTGTAAAGTCGCCAATGCTTAAAAGCCTAATTGCAAGAGGATGGGGCGAGTTTATAGGTGCGTTAAAGCCCGTAAAACCTCGGAAACTACTCAAGGTACTGCAAGAGCACTCTGAACTGCATGCTGGAAGAGCAGGGCTATCACGTCATAGAGCTGAGCGACATGGTGCGCAAGGCCATGCCCCCCGGCTACGGCATTTCAGATTTTGTGAACGAAACGAAAGGCAGATACGGAGACATGGTTTTCGCCAAGTGGATACTCGAAGAGGTAAGGGCATCAAAAAGGCAGCCTATTATAACCGGAATCAAGGGTCTTGCCGAAATGAATTTTCTTAAGCAGCACCTAAACATGGTGGTTGTCGCAATAGATATTCCGGCACAGGTTAGGATGGAGCGCGTTCTAGGCAGCGGCAACGCCACTGCGCCCGCAGACCACCCCAAGTCAGTGGAGCAGTTCCTGAGAAAAGAGGAGTCCGAGGAGCGCATGGGCATGCCCAAAATAATAGCGAATGCGGATTACGTGATAATAAACGACGGCACAATCGAAGAGCTGAAGTCAAAGGTCTTAGGCATAGCCAGAAACTTCGGCATCCTACGAACCTAATCTCTGGCACAGGCAGAATCTTGCCGTGTTTTTGGCTTGTGCCATACCTGGCCTTTTCCGAAGCGTATTCTAATTCCAACGCACTAACCACTTCCTTCAGCAATCTCTTGGTGCGGGTCGGGTCCTTTACTTCAAGGTACGCCATGCATAGAAGCACATAAATACCTTTTAGTTATAAAATAATATAACCAAGTGGTTATTATGGAATTACCTATTTCAAACATTTTAAAAAGCAGAGACGAATTAGAAACAGCGCAGTTAGAAGACGACACCGTAAGCGTATTGGCCAATATAACAGATAAAATGGCCATGCACGGCGGAACCGCAATATGGAGATGCTACAATGGTAAGAGATTCTCAACCGATATAGATGTGTACACATGGGACGAAAACTTCAAAGAGAAGTTCATGAAATCTGCGGAAAAGATGGGCATGGAAGTATCAAAGTTTAGGGAGAAGAGAGTAACATTCATAAACATAAGAAAAAATAATACCGAGATAAAGATAGAACCCAGAAACGTGGAAAAAATTGCCATACTGATGCCTTATGAGCGCATCGATGGATCAAAGGTAAATATACTGGTGCTATCGCCTGAAGATTTGGTCCTTGAAAAGATAGATGCGTATAACGATAGGCGGGTCTATAAGGACCTGTATGACATAACCATACTCTTGAATAGCGTAAAGAAGCCAGACAAGATTAAAGAGGCGCTCTCAGAATTTGCAAAAGATATCAAGGCACCTGACGAAGACGTTCAGAGTTTCACAGAGTTCAAAGCCACTATCTATGCCGGTGTTATACCATCCTATGCAAAAATGGTTGACTTCATTAAAATGTGGTCAGAATGAAGTACGCGAAACAATTCCTTAAATATTTTGAAAAATTCCCCGCATTCACTGTAAAGGATGTTAAACTGTTCTTGGAAAAGAACGGTGCAGACAAAAACTACTACAAAATCTTCCTGCACAACATGATAAAAAGTAAAAGAGTATTTACCATTAGAAGAGGGCACTACACCTTTTATGATGACCCGATGATAGCTGGCTTTGCGTTTTCGCCATTTTATTATGGCATGGAAACTTCGCTCACTCATTATAAGCTGTGGGATTACCTGACTCCTATAAGCATAATAACAACCAATAGGATTAGAAAGTCCGATATAGAACTATTCGGAAGAAATGCAAGTGTAAGAAAAGTGCAAAAGGACAAATTTTTTGGATACTCGATGGTCCAATACGGAGACATGTATATTCCAGTGGCAGATGTAGAGAAGACACTAATAGATTCTGTGTATTTTCACGCACGTTTCAGCAAACAGGTTTATATTGCAATGGCAAGGAAGATCAACAGGCGGAAGCTGGATAACTATCTGGAGCACTATACAGAAATAATAAAGAGCCAGGTTAATGGTCTGATACGCTAGGTGTCCGGACTAACTTATGTCTTCGGCATGTAGCCGAAAGTGCGATCGCCGGGATTTGAACCCGGGTTTTTGGCTTGCTTCCCGAAGGATGGAAGGCCAAAGTCCTACCAGGCTAGACTACAATCGCGCAATACCTATATCTTGATAGCACTGATTTAAAATTATTTATGCAAAAAGCTATAAAATAAGTCAATAAAAGGGCAATAAAAAATAAAAAGGAAACTGAATCCTGCTGGTTCTGCTGTCCTTTACCATTAAAGTGTATCCTGCGCCGCCGACGCTATTATCATGGCGGCCGCGCCAACCCTTTTTGCATTCCTCTTCTTGGCGTATCTGAAAGACTGCATTGTGTACTCCGCCATCCTGTCCGCCAGTATTTCCTTCAGGGCCACTTCTGCAGTTGCATCTGCTTCTCCCCCGCCGCTCTCGAGGATTTTAAAGAGTTCGTCAAAGCTGGCATCTTTTAGGGCTTCGCTGGCAGCCCTCTTAGCCCGCTTGGCTAGCTCCTGGCATTCCATTTTCCCCCCACCAATGGATTTTTGCATGGCATCCACCATTTCAAAGTTATTTTGAATTTATTCATATTTAAACTTTTTGTGGAATTTTCTAATATATATTTAGATTACGTGCGCACAGCTTAAAAAGCTACTGTACATTACCTGAGCGCGTACTTCCGGCCGCGCCACTCTATGCTGCGCATCCTCCTCGCAACAACAAGGTTTGCGAAGTATATCGCCTCGACAAGCAGGTATATCGGGATTATGCTTGGGTCTGCCCTCTTTGCCCTTCTGTAGGCTTTGCCTATTCCTATCGCGCCAGGAAGCAAAAACACCACATACAGCGGCGATACGAATACAGAGAGAAGAACCCCAGACCAGAAAAGCAGCATGCTCCCCGCGTAGAAAACTATCCCGTACTTGAAAAGCTTCCTGTTGCCAAGTATGGAAAGCGCCGTCTGCCTGTTTGACCACTCTAAGAACTTTGCAAAGTCGTCGTCAGAGTTAACCTTCACCGCTGCCTTTTTGGCGTAATATATGTCAAGCCGCCTGCGCTTCGCCTCCTCGGTTACTGCTATGTCGTCAGACACTGAGCTGCGCATGCGCTTTCTGAGCCTAGAATCAGCAAATTCTTTCCTGAACGCCATAGAGCCGCCCCAAGCGAACCTGGTAATCTCAGATTCCATTAGGCCATTGCCTACGAATCCCCACAGCATCTTTACCTTCGACCAGAATCCCCCTACGGGGTTGAACAGCGGGAACGTCGTCGAAACGCCCACTCTGGGATTGGAAAGCGGCTTGACAAGCTCTTCCAGCCACGATTCCGAGAAAAGGCAGTCAGAGTCAGCAACTACGTAGACGTCGCCGTCCCCAAATCTTTCGAATGCGTTGAGTATCGCATTAACCTTTCCGCTGCAGCTCCTGCATTTCCTCTCGGCAACCATGTAGCGTATGCCGGCCTTCCTTATATATTCAATTGCGGGATCGTCAGCGCTGTCCACAACCGCTACTGCCTTGTATTTCCTGTATCTCTGCGAAGCCAGGGAATCCAAGTTTTTCTGCATTGTTATGTCCACGCCCCTGCACGGAAGTATGACCAGCACTGAAGGCTCATAATCCTTGGCTTTGGCGACCTTCCCGTGCCCGGCCCGCCTGAACGCGTTGAGCGCCATCATGCCGAGCCAGATTATCGAGAGGAAGGCGCTATAGGCAAGCAGTCCCAAGTTCAAGCAAACTACCTATGATATGCCGTTGGCATCCATAAACTTTATGTTAGCGTCTATCCGCTCAATTGTGTCCTTAACCGCCATCCTTGTTTCGTCTGTTATGTTGCCCTTTTCGGAGACCAGCGCCATGAAGGACTTCTTGCCGCTTGGGCTGCATACGTATGCGAGGTTCTTGACGTACCTCGGCATCATGTGCGCGCTGCCGCCGCTGTACCTGCCCATCAGCTTCTTCCAGTTCGCAACCGTCCATTCAAGCAGCACATCCCTGCATTCCGGGTTACCCGATTCTATGGCGGGTATCACGTAGGCGTCCTGGTACCTTACATCCTTGGACATCGAGAACTCAAGCGCCCTTTTGCCTATTGCGGGATCCTTGAAGAGCGAGATTGCGCGCATGAACCTGATCTTTTCATCCGGCACCGCTGCGGACTTGTATCCCTCCACAAAATCGTCATATTCCTTCGCGCCTCCGTTCCATGCTATGGTGGCGTAGACTGCGCTTCTTATGTCCGCGTCTATTTCCCTGCCCTTTGTCGACTGCTCCTTGTAGAGCCTCCTGGCCGTTGATACTGTCATGTTGTCGCAGAGCATGCCCAAATACGATATTGCAGAGGCGCGCTCCATCCTTATGATGTTTGAATCCGTAGCCCTCCTGTTCCAGCCGAGCTTCTTCAGCACGTTCCTGTGGTATTTCATGCCCACTTCAGCAACCCTGTCATAGCCCTTTCTTCCGTACGTCATTACGAAAAGCCATCCCAAGTGCGAAGACACCCCTGTGCTCAGAGGGTAGTCCGCATCCATGCAATACCTGTCAACGAAGTCAAGATAGCTGCCAAGCGGTTTCCTGCCTGCCCTGGCAAGCACGAACAGATCGTTTTCTATCCCCCAGCTGTCGACACCGTGGATCTTGCCCTCCTTTATGGCATACCCGAGGCCATCCAGCATCTGGTCGGGATACTCAACCCTGTAGAGATAGTGCTGTCCAAAGTTAAGCTTTATCCAGTCGCTTTGCCCTGCCTTGAGCCTGAGCCCTTCTCCGTCCATGAAGGCGTATCCTACCCTGGACACCGACTTGGTTATGAAATGCATCGGCAGGGGCCACCTGTTGCTCTTGCCCTTCACTGTCCCGGATATGACGAACCTGTCCTGATGCAGCAAGTATGCGCCTTTGGCCGCCGAAACCCTGACTATCGGGTAGCCCGGCTTTTCTATCCATTTCTTGGCGAACCTGCCCGGGCCATACTTCGCCGCCTTCGAATTTTTTGCTATCGAATTCCACAGGTCGGCGCCCTCAGCATTGGAGTAGGAATGCGCCTTGAGGTAGCCGTGAAGCCCCCTCCTGAATGCAGCGCTTCCAACAAAATCCTCGAGCATGTGCAGCACAGTGCCGCCCTTCTCATAGCTTATCCCGTCGAATATGCTGTTTATTTCGCCAGGGGTCTTTACGTCCACGCTTATCGGGTGGGTGGACCTGGTGCCGTCGTCGCTGAACGCCGTGGCTATAACCTCGTCGAAATACTGCGAGCGCATGTTCCACTCGGGAAACGCGCTGTCGACGGCCTTGTAGCTCATGAACGTGGCAAAGCTCTCGTTCAGCCAGAGGTCGTTCCACCACCTCATTGTTACAAGGTCGCCGAACCACTGGTGCGCAAGCTCGTGCGCAACGGTTATCGCGATGCCCTGCCTGACTGCCGCCGAAACGCCGTTCTCGTCAGCCAGAAGGTCGGTTTCCCTAAAGGTTATCGCTCCCCAGTTCTCCATTGCGCCGGCGCTAAAGTCCGGCACTGCAATAAGGTCAACTTTCGGCAGCGGATATTTTATTCCGAAATAATCCTCGTAAAAGGCTATGAACTTCTTGGCGAACGGCAGTGCAAGCTTGGCAAGTCCGCCCTTGCCTTCAACTGCCATTACGCTTATATCAAGCTTTCCAAGTTTTCCCGATATCCTGTCGAATTTTCCTACTCCAAGGTAAACGAGATACGTGGACATCTTCGGCGTAGGGTGGAAAGATACTGTCTTCCTGCCATCGCCATAATCCTCTACGGATTTTACCTGCATGTTTGAGACGGCTTCCATCTCCTTGTCAATCACAATGCTTATTTCGAATACCGCCTTCATGTCCGGCTGGTCGAAGCACGGGAATGCGGCCCTGGCGTCTGCAGGCTCGAACTGCGAGCTCAGCATCCATCGCTCAGCGCCGCCAAACTCGTACCTGCTGCGGTAAAACCCGTACATGCTGTCGTTGTTGGAGCCCTCGAATTCAACGGCCAGCTCCGCCTCTCCGGCGTACCTCTTCGAAAAGTAGAACGAAGCGGTCTCCTTCTTTTTGTCTATCTTTATCCTTGCTTCCTCGGACCTGCCTCCCTGCGATATCCTTGCAGACTTTATCACGAGCTCCTTGGAGTTCAGCGCTATGCTGTTGGCGGCCTTTTCGATCCTGAGCCTTATCGTTTCGCTGCCCCTGAACCTGAATGTCTTCATATCCGTTACGAACAATATCCTGTAAAGCTCCGGCACTACGTTGCGGTCGAAC
>JAMCZL010000025.1 GCA_023485745.1 Candidatus Martarchaeota archaeon
GGCCTAATCGCCGAGGCGATCCAGCGGTTTTGGGCATACGATATAATCTGTAGTTACGCACTGCAGAGAATGTGATATGGAAAATCGATTGAAGTTAATCTACTTCCCTGAATTATTCAACAGAGCACACGACTGGAAACGTATAAATATATTGGACTGCGTATTATTATGTGGTGTTGTAATGGCCGTGAAGGATAAGGTTGTTGAAAAACGATATAAGGATCTGGAGGAATTTGGGAAAAATGTATTGGCCTACAGATTTAAATTTGACGATGCTATGAGGCCGGTTGTAAGATTTTCAAGGGAGTATTCCTCAAAAGAAATTCAGAAGAAAGTGGATTCCGAAAAGCAGCTTATGGATTCGGCTTATAAATTGCTTAATGATGAGTTTCGTATTAGCTTCAATCTTGTAAAGGGTGTAGAAAAGGATTCTTATAAAAAATTCTTGAGTAGTTACCAGGAAAGACTTGAAAAGCTCAATGAGGATGCGCGAAGTACCGCTAAGAGGATGATGTCGGAAGCGGCATCGGCATCATATAAAAGTCTATAGTTTCACCGGCTTTTATTTTGGCGCGGCGTCTGGTAGCCCGCGATATATATCTTTAGCAGATTCGATAAGCCTGTCAACAGCCTTCTTGATCTCCGTTTCATCCAATACTACACCTTCTATTTCGGCTCCTGAAGCCTGCGGATGGCCGCCGCCGCCCAGGGTCGCAGCCAGTTTTGAGCAGTCTATTCCTGGCTTGCTCCTGAAATGGAGCTTGCCCCTTTCTGCATCTATATATACGCTTATGTCAGAGTTAAGCGTTTCTGATATTATGCCGCATGCCTGCGTGCTTTGTATGCGCTTGCCATAAGCAACGCCTATTTTGATGCCGTTTGCATAATAAAGGCGCATGCTTTCCCTGAAGGACTGCATGTTCTTTTCCAATTCTGCCAAGTAGTAGGAATATTTCTTTGATATGAATTCGTTTTCCAGATTGCCGGTTGCCACTATTGCCACCATCTCTCTGAGACTTGAAATATCTCTTGAATAGTTCATATAGGCTATGGCTCCGGCCAAAGAATGCAGCAGTTTATCATATTTTTCCGATTTCAGGTTAAAATCCCCGAGATGCGCTATTTCGGAAATCCTTTTTCCGTATTCCAGATCTTCTCCGAGAGGCTCATAGAGGTGCTTGAAAACCAGTTCTGTAGCGCAGAAGTCTTTATTTTCCCCGGCAATAATGAAATCGCAGTATTCTGATGCTGCTGCTATCGCGGCTTCACTCCATGGATGATGATCTATCCACACAATTTGGTTGCCGGACGATTTCAGCATCTTGAGAAGCTCTGCTACGGTATCTATTTTTGAATCGTTCATTGCCAGATCGCTAAATATTACCAGGCTGTTTTCAGGAGCTGCCTTTTCCACCTCTGCCCTAAGCCTTGCAAGTTCCTCTCCGGAATAGTTTCCGAACATTATGCGCTCCGTGCTTATCTTTGAGTAATGGGCCAGCATGGCTGCACTGCCAATGCCGTCGAAATCCGCAATGTGTGTTATGCTGTACAGGTTATCGGCATTCTTATGCACCAGTTCTGGAAGTTCGCTTTGGTTCAGCATTTTAACACCGCGTTTTGGACCGAATTACAATTTTACCTTTTGAGCCTAGGTTTATTTAGCGCTGCCGCTTTGCTAGGATGCGATATACGCCATGTGCATAATACATCAATAGGTTTATAAATTTTATACACGATTAGCTATTGAGTGTTTTTGTGATAGGGAATATAACCGATTGGGTTGTGCTTGCTCTGGTTGCAATAATACTCTTCGGCGGATCGAAGAAGATACCAGAACTGGCAAGGAGCCTAGGCAGGGCCATGGGTGAATTTAAGAAAGGCCAGAAGGAGATAGAGAAAGAAATTGCTTCAGAGACCAAGCTTGAAGCCGAAGCCGCGAAGGTTCCTGAGCAATAGGCTGTTCTGGCTATTTATTTTTATTCCACCAATAAATTGTGATGGCAAAAGATTACATTGGAAATGAGACAGGGTACCATTACCTTGCAATACTTGACGAAGCCAGAGGCAGGATAATAAAGATCTTGGTTCCGTTCCTTGTGCTTTTTTTCTTTACCTTTGCGTTTTCTGCCAGGACAGGGGTCCTCCTTGGCATTAGGATTTATTACCCGTATTTTGATATATTTTCTAGCTTTGGCATAAAAGCGGTTGTCTTCTTGGAATCTTATCTGCTCCCAAGTGGAATGCACATAATAAATGTTAACGCCTTCGACGCCGTGGGCGCATCAGTAATGACTAGCCTTCTTATCGCGCTTTTCATAACAATGCCTTTTATTATTTATGAGGCGTTTATGTTTTCTGCCCCTGCCCTCAGGCGATCTGAACGAAGGGCGCTTAAGATTTTCGTAATACCCGCATTCGTGATGTTTGTCTTTGGCGTGGCATTCTCCTTTTTCATTTTTCTGCCACTTGTTTTTGGCATCTTCTACGATTTCATGATTGGAATGCACATAACGCCATATCTTGGCGTGCGTTCTTTTATAAATACGGCATTCGCCTTCATGCTCGCCTTCGGAATATCGTTCGAGCTCCCAGTCTTCATGGCAGGGACTTCCTATGCCGGGGTTATTGACAGCAAAGTATACTTTGATAATTGGAGATATGCCGTTGTCGGAGCATTTTTCATAGCCCTGCTTATATCTCCAGGGGCAACTGGTGGGCTCATAGAAGTGGGGCTTGGATTGCTGCTCTCAGGACTATATGCGATGGGGCTGGCTGCTGCCAAATTTGCGGATAGAAAACATTAGGTTTTTATAAATTAGATTAGCAGTATTCCTTATGGGCGATGAAGATTCTGAGGAGATTGATTTTAAGAAGAGGACTTTCATAAAGGCTCTGGGTGCCTCTTTAGGGGCAATGGCCTTGGGTGGAATTTCGTTTGAAAATTACATCACACCTACAGACCGTAATGTGCCTGTAATGAAATCTTACCCTGTTAGTGTACTTGTTGACGGATCCGGGGCGCCGATAACCGCAAGCAGCATCCCGGGAGCTGACCAGAGCAGCAATTCTTACCCGATAATGGTTTTCAACTATCCACTGCAGGATGAACCCAACATTCTCATGAGGATAAACGGGGTAACGATACCTGGAGGGGTTGGATCCGAAGGCAACATAGTGGCGCTTAGCGGCATATGCCAGCATCTTGGGTGCGTAGTGCCGCTGCTGGACTACCATACGCACAACAGCATACCATTTGAAGCAAAACTCATAGGATATAACGAATCCAACTGGCCCGAATACGGACTGATTTTTTGCAAGTGCCATGGCAGCCAGTATAATCCTGTGAACGGTCCGCAAAATCTTTATAACTCTGGCCCTGCACCTAGTCCAGCAAACCATTCTTTGCCGCAGGTTACTCTGTATGTTGACCCGGACGACGATTTTGTATATGCCTTGGGGATGAATCCGGAAAGTGCAGTCATAAGGACGCACCTGTATGAACCCGGAGGGGAGGTTCATGGGTCGGAAGTCATGGATGAAAATTTGTCTAATGGGACGGCGCTGCCGCTTTACA
>JAMCZL010000042.1:0-6473 GCA_023485745.1 Candidatus Martarchaeota archaeon
ACCAATAGCACAATCGCCGCATCATATATTTATAACTTTTTAACCTTATTAATTCGGTTTTTGCGGCGGGGTAGCTCAGCCTGGTTAGAGCGCTAGACTCATATGCACAGCATTATGAGTTACGAGCTTAAAAGCTATGAAGAGAAATCTAGAGGTCGCGGGTTCAAATCCCGCCCCCGTCAAAAACCTGAAAGCACAGCGGTTTATAAAGCAGGCATGCAGTAAATAGCAGTTGAATTGCTGGGAAATGCTGTTGGACCATGCAAATGAGCGAAATTCAGGATAGGCGTAAATATCTTGCGCTTATTAATTGAATCTGATTTTTATGGACCGGCTCAGAAAAGCCAAATCTGACAAAAAATCGCTCCAAAACCTATTTGATCTGCTCATGGACGGAACTGTAATCGTCGAAGGCAAGCACGACATAGAAGTGCTAAAAGACTTCGGGATAGGCGCCATACCCTACACCAAATTTTCCAATACTATCGACTGCAGCCTGCGCAACGGAAAAACCTTTTACCTGCTAATGGACATGGACAAGGGAGGGGAAGACAAGGAAAGAAAGGCAATAGAGATAATACAAACCCACTATCCCGGGTGCAGGATAGACACAGACGCCGGAAAAAGGCTGTTAAGGATGCTGGGCTGCATCTCGGTAGAGCAGATAGGCCAAAGGGCAAGATCTATACTGCTTGGTTCTGAGTTTTGATGCATTGCATCTTTGGCGGCAGGTAACCGCAACCGTAGCAAACCTATTTATTACTTTTTGTGCAATATTAATGCGCAGATGTCTGTAACCCTATTTGGTGAGCTATTGGTCTCTGAGAAAAACTCACTCGATTTATTGGTAAAGCACGAACTAGTTGACGACGCAGAAGCTAAGAAAATTGCCAAGAAGTACGGAATAAGCCTTGAAAAATTTCCGAAAATACTGAAAAGCGACCCACAGGCAGTAAAACTTAACGCGCATCCCGGCCAACTTATAGCCATACATAGGAACGACATAACTGGAAAGTATGTGTACTACCGGTATGTTATAGACAGCCTGTAAAAATTTACGGCGTTGTGGTAATATGAGCGATTCGCACGAAATAATACAGGCGTATATTGAATCAACTTCCATAGCCCAGCAGCAGATAGACAGCTACAACAGGTTCATAAGCGTAGGCATAAACAGGATCGTGGAGAACCAGAGCATAATAGAGCCCGAGGTGTCCGACTTCGCAATAAAGCTTGAGAGGATAAGGCTGGAGCAGCCAGTGGTCATAGAATCAGACAGCTCTACAAGGATGATAATGCCGCACGAGGCCCAGGTCAGAAACCTTACCTACTCCGCACCAATGTATATATCATATACGCCGCTGATAAGCGGCATAGCAAAGGCCGACTCAAGCGGCGACGCGTATGTTGGGGAAATGCCGGTCATGGTCAGGAGCAATCTATGCTACACCAAAAACATGTCCCCTCAGCAGCTTATAGAGGAGGGCGAAGACCCGGACGATCCAGGCGGCTACTTCATAATAAAGGGCACGGAAAGAGTTCTTGTTGGCATAGAGGATCTTGCTCCAAACAAGATGATGACAACGAAAGAGAAGAACGAGACCGTAACAAAAGTCTTCTCTACAACGCTAAACTTCAGGGCAAAATGCACTATAACAAGGGACGAGTACGGAATATTTACAATAATGTTCCCTACGCTCAGCAAGGAGCTCAACCTCGTAATGGTACTCAGGGCGCTTGGCATGCAGTCCAAGGAGATGCTGGACCTTATAACAAACAGGGAGGTAAAGAACGATTTCCTGCTGAATATAGAGCTCAGCAAGGCAAAGGACCTTTCGAGTGCCGAGGCCATGTCGGAGCTGGGAAAGATAACGGCCCCAAACCAGGCGCAGACCTACCAGGAAAAGAGGGCGGAGATGCAGCTTGACACATACATACTGCCGCATCTTGGCACAACGCCGCAGTCCCGCGCGGACAAGGCGCTGTATCTGGTCAGAATGGCAGAGCGCACGTCGATGGTTGCATACAACTACGTAAAGAGCGACGACAAAGACCACTACGCCAACAAGAGAGTCAAGCTGGCAGGGGACCTGATGGAGGAGCTTTTCAATACTGCTTTCAAGGCGTTCGTAAAGGACATAAAATACCACGTGGAGCGCACAACGGCCAGGGGAAGGAAGCTTGCCGTAAAGACAAACATAAATCCCGATACCCTTACAGAAAAGATACTATACTCAATGAGCACTGGATCCTGGCCGGCAGGGCAGACCGGGGTGTCGCAGGTTCTTGACAGGTTCAACTTCGCAAGCAGCGTGGCCCACATACGCAGGGTCAAATCGCCCCTGGCAAAGAGGCACCCGCACTTCAAGGCAAGGGACGTCCACGGAACCCACCTCGGCAAGATATGCATAAGCGAAACTCCGGAAGGAATAGAGGTCGGCCTTACACGATACCTGGCCCTCATGTCGAAGGTCACGGTAGGCGCGGACCACCAGCTTCTCGAGGGGAAGCTGAAAGAGCTCAAGCTGTTATGATTCTATTGGCTAAAACACGCGGTGAATATTTTGAGTGAAAACAATTGCAAAGTTTATCTCGACGGCAAGGCCATGGGCGAAGTCAAGGACGGCGCCGCATTCGCCGAAGAAATAAGGAAGAACAGGAGGCTCGGCATAATATCAGGGGAAGTCAACGTAGCGTATTTCAAGAAGCTCAACGAAGTGCACATAAATGCCGACAGGGGCAGGGCAAGAAAGCCCTACATAGTGGTGGAAAAAGGCAAAAGCAGGTACACCGAAGAGATCGCATCGAAACTCAAAAGCAGGGAGATAGACTTCAACTACCTGGTCAGGAGGGGCATAATAGAGTACCTGGACGCAGAGGAGGAAGAAAACACCCTGGTCGCAATAAACGAATCCGAGCTTACCGAAAAAAGCACGCATCTGGAAATAGACCCGTCGCTGATGTTCGGCGTCACGGTAAACAGCAGCGTTTTTCCCGAGTTCAACAACATGGGAAGGCACGCCATAGCGTGGAACTTCATGAAGCAGGCCCAGGGCCTCTACGCGACCAACTTCAACATGAGGTACGACGCGAGGGGATACCTGCTGCATTACCCGCAGGAACCTATAATAAATAGCATAACCTACCGCACAATGAAGCTCAACAGGCACCCCAACGGGCAGAATCTTGTGGTCGCGCTAAGCACATACTACGGATACAACATGAAGGACGCTGTTGTAATAAACAAGGCAGCGGTAGACCGCGGGCTTGGCAGAAGCACGTTCTTCAGGACATACTCCGACGAAGAGCGCAGGTACCCGGGAGGCCAGAAGGACAGGTTCGTCATGCCTGCTGCAACTACCGAGGGCTACAGGGGAGAGCACGCTTACGCAAAACTCGGCGAAGACGGCATAGTCGAGCCGGAAATGGATGTCAACGAAGGCGATATAATCATAGGCAAGGTCTCGCCGCCCAGGTTCCTGGAGGAGCAGACCAGCTTCGGCGTAGGCGAAGAGAAGAGCCGTGACAATTCGGTGGATCTCAGGTCAGGCGAGGTAGGAACCGTAGACAACGTGATGTTCAGCGAGACTACCGGCGCAACCAAGATAGTCAAGGTCAGGGTAAGGAGCAACAAAGTGCCTGAAATAGGGGACAAGTTCGCCAGCAGGCAGAGCCAGAAGGGCGTGGTTGCGCTCATAGTTAACCAGGAGGACATGCCGTTCACAAAGGACGGAATAATTCCGGACATGCTGCTAAACCCAATAGGCCTGCCAAACAGGATGACGTATGGGCACATGCTTGAGATGCTCGGAGCAAAGGCGGCATCCATGAAGGGAACAAAGTTCGACGGCTCCGCATTCTCGAAAAACGGCAAGGAGCTCGTGGACGAGTACGGCAAAATACTGACAGAGTACGGATTCGACAAGTTCGGGGACGAGACGCTTTACGACGGCAGGACGGGGAAGCGCTTCGAATCTAAGATATTCACAGGGGTTGTCTACTACCACAGATTGTGGCACATGGTGAGCCTGAAGCTGCAGGTTAGGAGCAGGGGCCCGGTGCAGATACTGACCAGGCAGCCGACAGAGGGCAAGCCGAGGAAGGGTGGCCTCAAGTTCGGAGAGATGGAAAGGGACGCACTGGTTGGCTACGGCGCCAGCCTCCTCATAAAGGAGCGCATGCTAGACCAAAGCGACAAGGCCCCCGTATGGATCTGCAAGAACTGCGGAGACATAGGCTATTACGATTACATAAAGAATATCCCGATATGTCCGCTCTGCGGCGGGAACGATCTCGAAGAAATAGAGATAAGCTACGCATTCAAGCTGCTGCTTGACGAGCTCAAGTCCATGCACATACTCGCGAGATCGAGACTAAAAAGCGATTGAAGGTGTTTGATTGCAGGCAGAAACAATAGAATATATAAAATTTACCTCGATAAGCCCGGAAATGATAAAGAAGATGAGCGTGGCCAAGCTCATAGTGCCCGATACCTACAACGAGGACGGCTACCCAATAGACGGGGGCCTTGTGGATCAGAGGCTGGGAGTCATAGACCCAGGCCTGAAGTGCAAGACCTGCGGCGGCAGGGCCAAAAGCTGCACCGGCCACTTCGGCCATCTGGAGCTGATAAGGCCTGTCATACATCCCGAATTTGCCAAGAGCATATACTTCATGCTACAGTCAACGTGCGAGAGCTGCCACCGCATACTGCTAGGAGAGGACCAGATAAGCGAGGCAAAAGACGCCATGAAGAGCCTGGTGGTGAGCGACAGCGAGGACGAGCAGCACGAAATAGAGAAGAACGCCGTTCTTGGAGGCATTCTTAAAAAGCTCAAGACTGTGAAAAAATGCCCGCACTGCGGAGCCCCCAAAAGGAAGCTTAAGTTCGAAAGGCCTACGTTCTTCTACCTCGAAGGCAACAAGATGAAGCCCGACGAGATCCGCGACTGGCTTTCAGGGATAACCGACGAGGACCTGAAAATGTTCAACATGGACGCAAAGGCAGCAAGGCCGGAATGGTTCGTGCTTACCGCGCTGCTAGTGCCACCTGTAAACGTCAGGCCTTCAATAACGCTGGAATCAGGAGAAAGGAGCGAAGACGACCTGACCCACAAGCTCGTAGAAATAATGAGGATAAACCAAAGGCTGGAGCAGGACATAGACGCCGGCGCCCCGCAGATAATAATCGACGACCTTTGGGAGCTTTTGCAATATCACGTTACCACATACTTCAACAACGAGACCCCCGGAGTGCCGGTAGCCAGGCACAGGAGCACAAGGCCCCTGAAGACCATAGCGCAGAGGCTCAAGGGCAAGGAGGGCAGGCTCAGGTACAACCTCAGCGGAAAGAGGGTAAACTTCTCCGCAAGGACCGTAATCTCGTCTGACTCAAGCCTAACAGTAAACCAGGTCGGCATACCGATGAAGATGGCGGAAAACCTGACAGTGCCCGTATATGTCACCAAGTGGAACATAGACGCTGCGAAGAAGTTCCTGGAGAACAAGGAGTACCCGACCGTTGTAAACGTGATAACCAGGGACGGAATGAGGAAGAGGGTGTCCGAACTTAACCGGGAAGAGCTGCTGAAGGAAGTTGAGCCTGGATACGTGCTCGAAAGGCACCTAATAGACAATGACATAGTGCTGTTCAACAGGCAGCCAACGCTGCACAGGCTCTCGATAATGGCGCACAGGGTGAAAGTGCTTCCGGGCAAGACCCTCCGCCTGCACGTTTCAATAGCATATCCTTACAACGCCGACTTCGACGGCGACGAAATGAACCTTCACGTGCCGCAGACCCTGGAGGCCCAGGCAGAGGCCAGGTACCTGATGCAGCCAAAGTACCTCGTGCTTTCGCCGAGGGACGGGCAGCCGATAATATTCTCAGAGGAGGACGAGATTGCCGGGATATACCTGCTTACTAAGGACAACGCCTACTTCTCCAAGGAGGAGGCGTGCAGGATGCTTTCAAACGTAGGAATATACGAGCTGCCAAAGGCTGAAAAGGACGGCTCCTATTCGGGCAAGGCGATATTCTCAATGCTGCTGCCAAAGGGCATAAACTTCGAGAGCAAGGCGAGCAGGGGAAAGGTCGTGATAAAGAACGGCGTCTTGGAGGAAGGAATAATAGACGACCGGATAATAGGAAAAGAGGGCGCCAAGCTCATACGCAAGCTTTTCGTGGACTACGGCCCGGAAGTTACCGAGCAGTTCATACTGAGGGTAAACAAGCTTGCGCTTCGCGTAGCATACCTGCATGGCCTGACCATAAGCGTCAAGGACTACTACAATTCAGAGCAGGTAAACAGGGAAAAGGCTGAAATAATAAAGGACGCCGAAACAAAGGCCTACGAGCTCATGAAAAGCTACAAGGACGGCAAGCTAGAGCCTCTTCCAGGCTACACCAAGAAGCAGACGCTGGAAATGCTGCTGCAGGCACAGCTCAGCCAGGCAAGGAACACTGCCAGCAA
>JAMCZL010000042.1:7003-13033 GCA_023485745.1 Candidatus Martarchaeota archaeon
GTAGCGGCCCAGTCATTCGGCGAGCCCTCAACGCAGATGGTATTGAGGACCTTCCACAGCGCAGGCATAGCCTCTACGGTAGTCACCGGGCTGCCGAGAATACTGGAGATAATAGACGCAAGAAAGAAGCAGAAGAGCCCCATAATGGTGATAAGGCTTGAGAAGAGGGACGAAAAGGACTACAACAAGGCCAAAGAGCTGAGGCACAGGATCGAAGAGGTGAAGGTCAGGTCGCTAATATCGGAATTCTCGGAAGACCTCAAGACAGCGACCATGCAGCTCAAGTTCGACAAGGAAAAACTTGATCTTTATGATACCACGCTGCGCTTCATAGTTGGCAAGATATCTTCAAAGTTCCCAGAGGTCGAGGTTTCGTCTGCGAACAACGAGCTTTCAATAAAATACAAGTCAAAGAAGGATATAAAGGCGATAAGGACAACCTTCGTAAACATAAGGAACACCGCCGTAATGGGCGTGCAGGGAATACTTAAGGCGTCGGTGCAGCAGGACGACGACGGAAACTTCTACATAACCACAAACGGCAGCAACATGCCTGAAATAATAAACGTCGAAGGCGTGGACAAGGACAGGCTGTACAGCAACAACCTGTTCGACGTGTTCCGGGTCTACGGGGTAGAAGCGGCAAGGAACATGATAGCCAATGAGCTCAAGAGCACAATAGAAAACGAGGGTTTCACCGTGAGCTTCAGGCATGTATCACTGCTCGCAGACACAATGACCTACAACGGCGCAATAAGGAGCGCAGGCAGGCATGGCATCGCAGGAGAGAAGGCATCGGTATTTGCAAGGGCGGCTTACGAGGAGACGGTCAAGCACTTCGTCAACGCCAGCATATTCGGGGAGATCGACGAGTTAAAAGGCGTGGCAGAGAACATACTCATCGGAAAACAGATAAAGGTAGGAACCGGGAGGGTCAAGCTAGTGATAAAGAACGAGGATCTCAAGAAGATAAAGGGGATAAGCTAATTAGCAGTACATGAAACGCTAAACTTTGGTGTATAAAATGCAACAAGAAAGACCATTTGACTTGCTAAACAAGGTAATAAGCCAGCAGGTCCTGATAAGACTGAAGAACAACCTCAACATCCGGGGCAAAGTGACTTCTTTCGATGCGCATATGAACATAGTGCTTGACAATGCCGAGGAGCTTGATTCCAACGGCGAGCTCAAGGCAAAGCTCGGCACAATCCTGCTACGCGGAGGGAACATAATCTTCGTATCTCCAGTATAAATCCGTGGGCTCTTGGCGCAACGGTAGCGCGCCTGCATGGCATGCAGGAGGTTGCGGGTTCAAAATGTGCAAAATGCATGAAAATCCCGCAGAGTCCACATATCTTCTTCGGAGAACTGTGGTTTAATGCCCCGCGAAATTGAAATAAACCTTTTCGGGATAAAAAAGGCAGAAGCAGAGTCCAGCCTACGCAAGGCCGGAGCAAGGCTCGTGGGCAGACACCACTTCAGGCGATTCGATTTCCAGGTTACTAAAGTTACCGGCAGGTCAATCAACAGCTACATATCCGGGAGCAGAAGCGCCAAGGGTTATAGAACCACATGGGTCCGCGTGCGCACCGACGGAAAGCGCACCACCCTAACGCTAAAGGAGCAGATAGGAAATGACATCAAGAACAGGTTTGAGCACGAGGTTTCAGTAAGTGATTTCGCCACGGCTGCGAGAATAATCCACAAAATCGTACCCTACTCAGAGTACGACTACTTCGAGAGCGACAGGGACGAATACGAACTTGACGGAATGAACATAACAATAGACAAATTTCCGCGCCTTCCATATTCCATGGAAATAGAAGGAAAGTCGAAATCGAAAATACTTAAATTGGTAGAACGGCTCGGAATATCAGGAGAAAAAGAATATACCAAGTCCATGCCTACTGAAAAATATTATAAAATGCACGGCGTGGACTACGGCCCAATTGCCAAAATGTATGCAAAGAAGGCTGCCGGAATGCTAAAATAAGATAGTCCAGCCTAATCTTTTTTTGCAAATTCAGATATTTGCCTGCGCCAGTTTGCCTCGAGGCTTGCAACAGAGTCAACCACAAGCTCCTTTGCGCTGAAGGACACGAAACCGTCGGATCTGTGGTAAACGACTTCCTTCAGTTCAGCCTTGTATACCTCTCCTGCACACTTTGTGCAATACGGTACAAATTTGCTGTCAAATACACTCAGCTCCCCTTCCTTGTTCAACCTCTCAACTATCATGGTAGATTTGGAAAGCAGCTCCTTGTCGAAGCCGTTCCTAGCGTAAAAGTCCTGTATCGCAGCCTCCTCTGCATGAATGGTTACGCACAGCTCGAATCCCACTCCGCCATGGAGCTCCACGTTCCTGCGCGGGCAAGCGCTGCAGGTATATTCGCCCGACAGCACTTCTGGTATATGGTTGTATCCAGAACCGACAACCTTTCCCTCATGGACTATCACTGCACCGTAGTTTGATTCGCTGCAGTCGCTTTTCCTGGCAAGGCTGATGCATTCCTGGGTAAATTTCTCTATTTCTGCAGCCCTTTCGGACCCAAACTTTATCTTGGTGCTCATGCAATATCCCTCTTCAGCATTATACTCGTAGACTTACGTATCACTTCCGCCGTCTGGTCTATCTCCATCCTAGTATTGTTTACTCTCAGGATTTTCATCCCGTCTTTTCTAAGGCCGTCAAACACCTTGTCATATTCTTCCTTGAACGCAACAAATAGCCTGTCATCCGATTTTTCGGTATGCCACGTATCTTCCCTCCCGTCTTTCCTCAGCGCTATCCTCCTGCGCCTTTCTTCCGGATCAACGTCAATCAGTATCACCAAGTCCGGCTTGATAAAGTACTTTTTTGAAATGTCCATTACCTCAATTATCGCATCCCTGCTTTTAGAGCCGTTGAATACCTTGTCATAAGCCAGATGGGAAGCCATTGTAGAATACCAATACCTGTCTGCAATGACGAATTTGTTAGGGTTCCTGCAAAGTATATCGTTTATCAGATCGCATGTGTGCTTTGTCGCGGCGTTGAAGAACGTCACTCTAGCCACGACATTTTCCTGGTTCCTGACAAAATACTCCTTCAGCTCTTCAAGAAAACCCGGCATAGGCGTCTTAACGACCTGAGCATTTCCGAGCGCTTCTGCAAGCCTGCCAGACGCTACCGTTTTTCCAGCTCCATTAACTCCTTCAACTACTATAAAAGGCATATTAACACCTATAAGTAAAATCTCATGAAAATGCATCCGAATTTATCACGATGCTGCTGAACCTGATTTTGGGCTTCTGATCGGTAGTTATAATGCCTGCCGCCCTCATCTTGTTGACATAGGCGCTGACGTTTGCTATATTCATGTTTGATTTCTTCGCTATGTCTGAGACCTTGTTAGCTCCGTTGCAAAGCGGCAGGATTTTCAGTATCGCCTTGTGCGTGATTATGCTCCTAATCTGGTTGAAATATTCGCTAGTCTTTATGCTGATCTCTTCCCTGTTATCAGACAAGTCAACCTTTTCTAGAAGCCTGTCGAATATCCTATACATTTCGTAAAGATAATCTGCCATAATCTTGTCGGTAAACCTATTGGCTTTCAACCCCTGGTCGCTTCTAATAATGTTCTGGTATCTTAGGAACTTTTCAAACGGCAATACAAAGTTGTTTATGAATTTAGCCTTATCCCTCTCGTCAATCCTGAACGACTTTATTACCGAATACAGCTCATCATAATTCATCTGCTGGTTAGGCATCCTCTTGTCGTGCATTAACAACGGTATGTCTTTGAATCTAAGCACCACAGGTATCTTCAAACCCTTGTAGTATGAGTATTTGTTCTGCATGGCTTCGCCAATCTTTATATAGGACTCTGCCCTGTTGCCCAGCACTATGACAAACTTCGGATCCTTAAACTTGCCGCCGAATATCTTCGAATAGTTGTTTATCGCGTACATGTCCAAAGGCCTTTGTATTACGTGGTAGAACGTATTGTATAGCGCCTTGTCCGAATTCTTCGGGCTGATGCTTATGTTCCCCAGCTGGTAATAGAAGTTTAAAAGGTCAAACTTGTTCTTTGCAAGGTAGTACCATGTGTCAGAGGACTTGATTATGGAAATGTTTGACATGTTTGCTCCCAATATCTTGAGCAGGCCTGTTATCTCCTCGACCAGGTATTCCGAATACCTTTCAACTGACAGCACGTTAGACGGGAACATCGTGCGGCCCGAAGTCTTATAGGACAATACGTTGTTGTCGTGCAACAGTATCGAAACTTGGTGCCCGGCTGAACTAAGCATCGAGGCGACGCTGAAAACGTTGAGCGCCACGTGCGTCAGGTTTATGTAAGTAAACGGTATTATAAAATGCTCCTTTTCTTCCAGGCTCGAAAGCTTTATCCTGTCCTTAGAGGTCCCTATGTAGGTGCACTCGTCAAGCATTTCATACAATGCGTTTTCCTTATACATGCGCTATCGCCTCTATGCCTTGCTATTTTTCATCTGTTCTGCCATATTTCTTTCAGACGCAGGGTTGGAGATCAGCCCCACATCCAATTTGAACTGCTTTGCATCAATGCTGCAATTGGCCAGGTCCCTATCATTGAAGGAATTGTAGAACAGGCTCAAGCTGCCTTTATAATAGAATGCGAGCAGCTTCCTGATGTCTTCCGCATCCTTCTGCCCAAGCACCTCGCCATTACCCCTAAATCTCCATAGGTTATATTTCATCAAAACCTGGTGGAAGGGCGAAGGGGTCCTTATTCCGTCAACAATTACAGAGTCGCTTATCACCTTCCACAGATCCAAGCCTAATATTGTAGGCTTTTCATCCGTATACTTCGGAAGGCCGAGCTTTGCATTGAGGTTTCCACAATTTTTTGCACTGACTTCCGCCTCAAGTCCAGTCTCCGCGTCGGTTAGTGTCATAAGTTTGGAACCATCCATGAGCATTTCAAAACCCATTTCATGCGCAAGCGTTGCAGGTACGTTAACAAGCGCCTTCGGAGGCACCGCAACGTCAAGGTCGTTCAATTTTCTTTCGTGGTCTGCAGTTAGCAGCATTGCAGAACCGCCAACCAGCACTATCTCTTCTGTCTGAAGGACCTTTGCCAATTTTTCATATACTTTCTTTATCTTCTCCTTCTTGGTTTCAAATTCAATGTCAGCCATCTATTACACCCATAAATCATCAAAATGTCTGGCTTTTGGAGTACTCTGATATAGCTGCCTTTACCGCCCTGAGCCCCAGGTTGACACACCTGCTGCGCGAAGCCTCGACCTTTACGTTTAGCAGGCCTTCCATGAAATTGCTCCCATATGACATCACTTCATCCACTTCCTTGTTCTTTATGAACTCCATCAGTGCATCCGCAGCGGCTACTGTTGCCGAGCAGCCCTCCCCCTCGAACGATGCATTTTTTATTCTGTTGCCCTGTATGCTAAGATAAACTGTGACATCGTCTCCACACATCGTGTTTTCCAAGTTTGCGCTTGCATTGAATTTTGCGGGCTTATTCCTGTTTTTTATATTGCCAAGCTTTTCAATAGACCATAAACTAAAGCTGCCGCCTTCCATTGCCAATTACACCCCATCATAGTTTACCTTGACGTACCTATCTTTGTTAGACGATGCATAAATTGCATCTATCAGTGACATAACCTTGAGGTTATCCGGAATCAAGTCAACGGCGTGCTTATCGCCTTTTATCAATTTGCAGAAATTGTCAATCTGCACAGCCGCCAGGTTCGTCATGTCATACTTGTAGTCCATCCTCTTCACAACTCTGCCATCCTTGTTTATCAACTCTGCGTTTTCTCTTTCAAGGACGCCTACGAAGTTATTGCCAACGGCCCTTACATATTCCGTTTTCGGGTAGTAATATCTAGATATGGTCACAGATCCGTATGCCCCATTCCTGTACTTAAGGCTTACAAGCGCGGTGTCCTCTGCATCATAATTTGTCTTCGGCATAGCTGCAGTGCTAGTATACGCATGCACATACTCTGGCATGCCAAAATACCATATGAGCATGTCCA
>JAMCZL010000042.1:13837-16316 GCA_023485745.1 Candidatus Martarchaeota archaeon
GAATATTTGGTTCCTTCAACGCCCATAAGCTCGTCTATGATTTCGCTTAGCTCCTCGCCTCTTGCAAGCCTGTCCTCCATATATTTCGGAATGATGAATTCGGTTCCTCCGCCGACTCCAATCTTGCCGGATCTGTCAACTATCACGATATAGTTGCACACCATCATTCCAAACCGCGTCTTTTCCACACCTCCTTCGGCCCCGACAGCATAATCGTACCCTTTGAACTTTTCCTGCGCCCTTAACGCTCTGTTCTTTGCGCCCGCCACAGTTTCCTCGGCGCTCATCGGCATTGCAGCCACCCCCGACTCAACCTCTGAATAGGACAGTTCAAAATCGCCGAAATAGTCCTCAAACGCGCTCCTTACCGCATTGATCTTTACCGGATTTTTTGAACCTACACATACCTTCATTGAATTACCCATATTAGAATCAGATAAAAATTTTTAAAACTGCCGTAGAGCATAAAAATAAAAAAAGAAAATGGGGAAAATACCCAAGGGCCTAGTCTATCTTGGGCTCTACCTCATTCTCCTTGTCCTTTTTGTCTGCAACGATCGTCAGCGTGCCGTTGTCGTACTTGGCCTTTGACTTGGCAGCTACTACCGGCTCGGGAAGCTCTATTGCCCTGTAGTATCCTACTGAAGACCTCTCCCTGGCGTAAAACCCCTTGTCGTTCTGCTCCTTTTCCTGGCTCTTCTCAGCGCTTACGATTATCCTGCTGTTCGTTACCTTCAGCTTTATGTCCTTCTTGTCCACTCCTGGCATGTCTATCTTTATCGTAAGGCTGTCTCCGTTGTCAACGATGTCTGCTTCCGGCATCCGCATCCCGTTATTCATGAATTCGGACACCATCTTCTTCGGGCCCAGCCCAATAAAGGAGTTAAAAGCCCTGTTCATGTCCGTCAGCACCCCGAATGGGTCGTACGCGACTATCTCCTTCTTCTGCTTCTCATTTCTATCGGTCTTCATTTGCACCACCATTTCAATTTTTTTTGACATTTCCAATTTATTATTGTTATAAACAAAAAATATTTAAAAATATCGCTGCATAAATATATACCATATGAAATCGATAATCATCCGCTCCGTGGAAAAGCCAAGCGACAACCAGCCCCAGGTTCTGATAAAATGGTTCTGCGAGGTGTTCGGGCTTGCAAACGACGATGAGGACAACGGCATAGAAGAGCAAATACTCATGAGGTTTGCCAAGGCGGCATATCAGGGCCATGGCATATCCAGCTCAGAGCTGAAGCTTGACAAGGACATTGCGAGAAGCACCGTGATATACCACCTGAATAGGCTCATGGACATGGGCATTATAATAAAGAGGGGCAGGAAATATTACCTCAGGGCAATGGACATGTCAAAGACGATAGAGGAAATAGAATACGACCTCAACCGCGAAATCATGAAAATGCTAGACACTGCGAAGGAGATGGATAAGCTATTCGAAAAAAGCGCGCACCGGCGCAAGGCAAGCTTATAAAATAAAGTTTGGTGCTGTTCATGGCAGAAGAAAAAAATGAGGATATAGCCAAAAATAACGCGAACGGCAAAGAAGCAGATTCAAAGCCCGGAAAGCCCGAGGAAAGCAAAGGAACTGGCCAGGACGCGAAAGTCAGCGAGGCAGAGGACCTGCGCGATAAGCTGCTCCGGCTTGCTGCAGAATTTGACAATTACAAAAAACGCTCCAGAAGCGAATTGGAAAGGGCCAAAAACGAGGGAAAAGCCGAGCTCGTGAAGTCCCTGCTGCCCATAATAGACGAATTCGAGCTTGCAGTCCTAGTTGCTCGCAAGTCAAAGGACGAAAACGTTTCAAAGGGAATTGCCATGGTGTTTTCAAACCTGATGGATGCGCTTAAGAGCTTCGGCATGCGAGAAATACCGACCGAAGGCGCATACGACCCGTACCGGCACGAAATAATAACCATGATGAAAAGCGACAAGGACGGCGGCAGCATACTCGAAGTGGTAAAAAAGGGTTACACTTTCAACGGGATAATGCTTCGCCCGGCATCTGTCATAATAGCCGCGGATAAATCTGCGTCCAATCCGAAGCCGGAAAAAGCTTCCGACGAAGCCAATTCCTCCGAAAAACAAAGGTAAACAATCGGTTATAAAATATAAAAAAATCAAAATATGATATTTAGGTGAATAAAATGAAGATAATAGGAATAGACCTGGGAACATCAAATTCGGCCGCTGCGGTACTCGAAGGCGGAAAGCCAGTGATAATACCCAGCAGCGAAGGAACCTCCCTGTACGGCAAGGCCTTCCCGAGCTATGTGGCGTTTACCAAAGACGGTCAGAGGCTCGTAGGAGATCCTGCAAGAAGGCAGGCTGTTGCCAATCCAGAAGGCACGGTAACGGCGTTCAAGCGCAAGATGGGATCTGACTTCGAATACACTATTTACGGAAAGCACTACAAGCCGCAGGAGCTGTCCGCCCTTCTCCTGCAAAAGATCAAGAAGGACGC
>JAMCZL010000029.1 GCA_023485745.1 Candidatus Martarchaeota archaeon
GATAAAATTTCATACCCAGTTAATATACGGTTTGGAACAGAGTCAAATAGAACTTTATCATACTAAAATATGTTAGAAAATGTAGATCTTTTCAAGAGGAGGATATGGAGCCTCTAAGCAACCCCTGCTCTTTATTAAGTGGGGAGTAGGCTAATCGCCTGTAAAATAGGTATTGTAGAATAGCTATACAACGTTATACCTTCAATAAACTCTGTTATATCCAGCTAAATCGGTTTCTACAGCCAATCTCGTCTGCGTAGAGGGCCCTAACAAAAAGGTTTATAGGGGCAAAGTTTTGTATGGTGCTAGTTAGTATATGCATAAGCTATAAAATAAATAGCATTACCAAATATATAGTGGTTGTATGATCCATAAAAGACCAAAGATGCTTTTAACAGGATTTGGAAAAAGAAAGGGTATAAAGTACCTGTACGTCAGGAAGAAGTGGTGAGACGATTACCGGCACTTACGGCGCACATGCATTCCCTAGGGGCGTTGAACTCGTAGTAGGCATAGCCATAGAAAACAAAAGGGGCGAGCTCTTTCTTTCCAGGTCGCCGAAGTGGCGCAACAAGTGGGTCATGCCTGGCGGCCATGTAGAGCCTGGCGAACGCATGGCGCATGCTGCAGTCCGCGAGGGGCGCGAGGAGACCGGGCTTAGGCTTAAGACCATCGCCGTGGTGAACTACGGTGAGCTCATCGGTGAGCCTGACTTCGCCAGGAGGGCGCACATGGTGTATTTCGACTTCTACTGCAGGGTAGTTGGCAATGACAAGGTAAAGCTCAATGAGGAGCTGGGCGAGTACAAATGGGTAAAGCCCGCTGACGCACTGAAGCTGAATCTTGCAAAAGGCTATCCGGAAGTGATACGCAACCTTCTGTCATACAAGCGCCACAGGCGCATGGCCCGCATAAAGCTTTAGCGCTTTCGCACCCTGTACCATGTGCAGCCGGGCGGTACTATGCTTGTTGCCTGACTAATATAGGATCATATTCAGAGCATGTATAAAATTTGTCTGCCCAAAATATTATTATGAAGATATTAGGATTAACTCTTGGATGGAAGCCTAAAGAAGGGGCAATTTATAGCCCTCATGACAGCGCTCATGAGAGAATGGTAGGTCAGAAGGTCTATGTTACAACCCGAGTTATCAACAGAACCGTAAAAATAATTATACCTGGCAAGGTTCTTCCAGGCAGCTTTTCTGTATCTAAAGGTATATGCACGATAAAGGTAAAATTGGATAAGGAACACAGATTTTTAACTCCCGTATCAAATGTAAAATTTGATAAGAAAATAATTAGTTCGGGGGGTAGCGGACAGAACCAATACGGAACGCGATTCAAATATCCGATTACTTCCATAACATACACAGCAGAAATAATTGATGCGAAGAAAATGGAAGAGATTACAGAAGAATTTGGTGGATATTCGAATTCGGAAATAATGAAAAAGCTGTTCAAAGATGGTATAATAAAATCAAATGAACCAAGTTTTATCTACAGAACTAAGCCAAAGGCCAAATTAGTTGGGTTTTCCAGGATAGAAGGTATGTTGCTTGGCATAGCCATAGGCGACTCACTTGGCAATACCACTGAAAGTATGACGCCAGAACAGAGAAAGCAAGGATACGGCCTGATTACTGATTATCTTCCAAACAAGCACGAGCATAATAAGAGGATAGGGCTCCCAAGCGATGATACGCAGCTTGCCTTTGATACTCTAAGCGTAATTCTAGATAAAGGAAAGCTAGACATGGAAGAATTAGCAAAAGTATTTTCGTCGCACAGGATTTTCGGGATAGGTAAAACAGTCAAAGAGTTTCTTAGAAACTACAAGGATTACAGAGAACCATGGTATTTATCGGGTGTAATAGGTGGTGCAGGAAATGGAGCACTGATGAGAATTGCTCCCGTACTAATTTCCTCTCTTGCAAATCAGACCGAAAACCTCTGGGCTGACACGATACTTTCTACGATGTTGACCCACAACAGTTCTTTGGCAATTGGTTCATCAGTTGCATTTATGAATATGCTATGCGAACTTGTTTCTTTAAAAGGAAAACCAAATTCTGAAGCATTAATTAAAGAATTTACCCATATCCTTGAGATTTTTATGGGTGATACAGAATGCAGTATCAGAAACGCTAAAATAAAATCCGAATTTTCTAACTCTGCTCCGGTTTTTATAAGACAAGCAGTGAAGTTTGGATATGAAAATAACCTGACAGTAGAGCAGTTCAGCGAATACTTTGGCTCTGGAGCTTATGTATTGGAGACAGATACAATGCTTCTCTACATACTATCAAAACATCTTACTGATCCAAAAGAAGCAATAATACAGGCAGTTACTTATTCCAAAGACAATGACACTACCGCTTCTATAGTAGGTGCGGCAATGGGCGCACTATATGGGAAAGAGGCATTCGAGAAGACATGGATAACTAACTTGTCAGGTAGAACAAGAGAAAATGATGATGGAAGAATCTTCGAAATTATATCTAGAACAAAAGATCTTTTAAGCAACGAATAACCTCTCGTAGGAGGCTTTGTCCGTAAAGTACCACTTGTCCATAAAGTTTGGTTGTTGTCTATAAAGTCATTTTGATAAGATGGCTAATCTACTTTTAAGTTCTTTAATAATCTCTTCTTTGTATTTCATTTTTGATTTTTCTATAACAGGTATAGCACTTTTTATTAATTCTGTAAGCGAATTTTTATCTACACTTAATTTCTCGAAAATTTCTTTCCATTCTGGCGTATTAAACTTTATTACTTTGATTATTTTTCCAAGAACTTGCCATCTTTGAACTACATATTTAAAATCGATAGAAGTGTCTTTTAATTCTATTAAACCATTATTAGTAAAATTTTGTATTTTCCCATGCCTTACCTCTATTGAGTTATTTTTATCTGTATTTCTAAATAACATCTCAGCTATGTCTCCTGTTGCTAATTTTGTAGAAGCACCATAAATTACTATATCACCATGGAAAAGTGGAACCGCAGGCAAAGCTCTTTCTGCCAAACCAACGTATCCCAAATCTGAAATATACAAGTTCATAACGTCCTGTGAAAATCGTCGAGTTATTAAGTACGCCAAGAATGAGTCCTTTTTGTTTAAATAAACAAGCGTATTATAAAGAGCATTTATTGGGTCTTTTGAACTTAGAATCTCATTAGATAACCGTTCACCCATATTTTGTGTTTCAGTCAAAGCTTCTACGCCAGGTTTTATCTCTTTTTTTGACATCTTATTGAATAAAGACATTAATCCACCTCTTTCCAACCCTGTGCCTCTATCTCCTCTTCTAACTTCTTTTGCACGAACTTAGATAAATTTATGCTCCTGTCCTCTATGAACCTCTGATGACGAGGTAAAATCGTTATAGATTTAGGGATTGCTTGCTTGTCCTTATTCTGCCCTTTCTTCATCTTTACCACATTATATACATTATACACATAACATTTAAATACCTTTCTATGCCTAATATATATTATATGTATAATGTGTGGAGTGATATGATGGACAAACGAGAAATGAAAGGAAAGCAGATAGCGCAGATGTGCCAAATAGTAAAGAAGAGTGCAAATAGCTGGATAGTGCCAAGCCAATCTGGGCACGGCGCATATAGGGTAATGCTATATGGAAAGGACTACAAGTGCAACTGCCCCGACTATGAGCTAAGACAACAACCCTGCAAGCACGTCTATGCTGTAATCAGCTTTAACCTAAAGTGGTTTGATAGGCACGGCAACGAGACAGAGATAACGATAAAGAAGAAGGTCTATTCGCAGGATTGGCATAACTACAATAGCAACCAAGAGCAAGAGAAAGCCAGGTTTATGGAATTACTACAAGACCTCTGCCAAGAAGTGCCAGAACCGGTATATACTTTTGGACGGCCTAAGGCTTCTACGAGAGACTTACTCTTTGCTTCTGCCCTAAAGGTCTACTCGCAATTCTCTCTTAGACGCTTTAAGACCGATTTGCAGGTTGCTAAGGATAACGGTCTTGTAGAGCAAATACCCTCAAGGTCTGCCATGAGCAACTTTATGCAGAGCGAAGCATTAACGCCTATATTAAGCAAGCTTGTTCAGATTTCGTCTTTGCCATTAAGAAGCGTAGAAGATAAGTTTGCGGTGGATAGCTCTGATTTCAGGACTACAAAATTCACGGAATACTGTAAAGAGAAGCATGGCACAAAGCAAGAGCATGAATGGGTTAAGCTCCATATTATAACAGGTGTAAAGACCAATATTATAACGGCAGTAGAGGTCAATATGGGCGGGGATAGTCCACAGTTCATACCACTTGTAAATGCGACATTTGATGCAGGCTTCATTATGAATGAGGTATCTGCTGATAAGGCATACTCTTCTGTGGATAACTACAACGCTGTTCAGGCTGTAAATGGGCAAGCATATATCCCGTTCAAGAGCAATACTTCGGGAACGTCAAGCAGAAGCAAAGGCAATAGAGCAAGACTATGGCGCAGAATGTTTTGGTATTACCAGCTAAAGCAAGATGAGTTTATGCAGCATTATCATCTAAGGTCTAACGTTGAGACGACGTTCTTTATGATGAAGTCTAAGTTTGGTGATTTGATAATGAGCAGAACACGAAGGGCGCAGATTAATGAACTTCTTTTAAAAGTTTTGTGTCATAATATCGTAGTAATAAGTAATGAGAGAAATTATCTGTGAAATCTTTCTGGATAAAAAAGAAAATAAAACCCTACAAATCCAAATAATAAAATATAGAGGTAGATAAATATACCAACTATGTTTATTGCGTTATAAGCATATGAAAGAGAAAAGTATACAGTAGTAAAAGCTCCTACAAAAGAGCCATAATATCGCATGAATTTTTCTCGTCTTTCTAATTCGAAATCTTGTAATCCAGCACTTAAGTCATCTCTTAAATCTATAAGTCCATTAAAAAGCTCATTTGCGCCCTTTATTTGTATTTCATCTATTTTGACGTTTCTGTTAAGCTCCTTAAATACTTTTTCATATTCATAAAAATCCTTCCAGTATTCTTTAGTCTTTATCCATTTTAGACTTTTGAGAAAATCTTTTATCTTATTTAAAAGGAAAATTGAATAGTCTAAAAAAAGTTTCATGTTCAATTGTAAAAGGTCTTGACCGCGATAAGAAGTATGTTTCCCAAGACAATTCCTAACTGCGTCGTCTATTGGTAAAATTTCATCTATTTTAATATGAATTGCCGTTAGGTCGTTATTTACCTTTATTGTTAAATCTTTATTGCTCTTTTTCATCTTCTTTTCCTACGCCTTCTTACTAAGAATGAGACTCGCCGACCACTATATGTTCGAAAAGTTATTCTTCTCCTTCTTCTTGGCATAGATAAATCATCATCATCGTGCCTTTTAGACTTTTCGGATTTAAAAATTTTGTCCGCAAAGTCTTTTATCTGTCCAAGAAGTCGCCTCATTTAATCACTTCTCGGACAAAGCCCTCGTAGGAGGTAGGTATAAATAAGTCAACGTTGGAGTACATGCAAAAACATATAAAAGAAGGGAAGAGAATCAAGGTTTATGGCAAGGTTATGGACAAAATAAGTGAATAAAATGAAGTTATCTCGTTTCTTTGATTTTATTAAAAGCAACAAAAAAACAGTAAATGCCACACAAAAACAGGGTACAGATGATTTGCCCAGTATAGCAACAAGCACTTGGATTGATGCTTATTTTAAAGTTTTCTTCGCTCCCTCTAGTAAAAATTGGACTAAACAAACTTCAGAAACTTATACGGCTAATATAAGACAAAGTATCGTCAATTATATCTTTCAAAACTACCCCCTCCACAGAACCCACAGAATTGCCAACGTTAAAAGTTCAATAGTAGATAAAAAAGTAGAATTTCTTATCCGGTTTAGAGAAAGAAGTATACAAGAAGTGCAGGATCCTATATATGGGTTACTTGATCCTACCTTTAGATATTCGCCAATTGATTTTATTTCAGATAAACAGATGTTTGTTGAACTTGATAAGGCACTTTGTAAACAGTTTGGTATACCATATACATTTCTACCAATTACTACAGGTAAATTTAATAACCAAGGTGAGCCAATAATTGAATTTCGATTGAAAACATTTTTTGCTTCGCATCGTGTCATAGATGAGCTTGAATTGTATTCCAAATGCCCAGAAATAGCCGAATCTTGTTTTCCGAATAGAGGCATTGTTAATTTTATAAAATTAAATGAAACGAGAGCTAAGCAAGACAAGAAATGGATCAAAGCAGTTGATAATTTATTAGATAGACATTTTTAGAAATAATTGGCACTATTGTAAATATTGATAGTTGTTTAAGAAGTATATATGCGATTGCCAAAAATGCAGATGTTTAGATTGAAGAAAAGGATAAAAGAAGGAAAGAAGATAGTATTAAAGAGGAAAAAGATAAAGAAGTTACAATTAACGTGATAGTGTGTATAGACGCAATTGGAAAAATTACTTTAAAAAAGTATGCGAAATTAAAGCAGACTTAGAAAATGGTAAGATTAAAGAGTACGCGCCGCAAAAAAGATACAAGAAATATAAGGAATCAAGACTTCACAGATATGGTAATGGAAAATTTTGTCACTTTCATATTGATGCAGAACACGCTAAGGGGATTTATGTATTGACAGTAGATGGCAATCCCTATTACGTCGGCAGGTGCGTTGATTTATACAAGAGGTTTAATTCAGGCTATGGCAATATATCCCCAAGGAAATGCTATGAAGGTGGGCAACAGACCAATTGTAGAATTAATAAAAATATACTGAACGAATTGAAAAACGGAAGGAGGATTTTATTATATTTTTATAAGAATCAAAATATAAAAAACATGGAAATTGAATTTATTTTCAAGTTAGGTACTAAGGAACATTGGAATAAATAAGATTAGAGTCATATAGATTCCCTTCCTCTCATCCCTTCTCTATGCTAAGGCTATGTTAGAGAAAGGTAACATTCTGGGCTTCTATATATAACCTCTGCCAGAAAATGGGGAGCCGGAGATTTGAACTCCGATCGTAAGCGCCCAAGGCTTACAGTCTGCCAGGTTAGCGTAGCTCCCCCCAACTCAATAAAATTCTCCCAGCACCTTAATATTCCTTTCTATTCTGTTCTATGCGGATTTTCCCGCCCGGCTACCATAGGTTGGCGTATTCGTATCGCTTTTGCATTTTGGCCAATTTGCTCTTTTCTGCAAATGAACTTTCGAATTTTGGATGTGTGGTTGTCGGTATCATTCCCCGGAATCTTGCGGGCGAGTGCGGGTCGACTGCCGCCAGCATCTTGGCTGCGCCCCTGCTTGTATTGCCCTTCCAGAGCTGCGCCCAAGAGATGAAAAACCTCTGGTCTTGCGTAAAGCCCTCTATCCTGCCATGCGGCTTTCTCCTCTTTGCGCTTGCCTGCATCGCGTCATACGCTATGCTTATACCTCCCAGGTCTGCGATGTTTTCTCCCAGGGTTAGCCTCCCGTTTATCTTTGTGCCATGCATTATTTCAAGCGAGCCGTATAGCTTTACCACCTTTTCTGCCCTCTTCCTGAAGTTTGCCCTGTCCTTCGCGGTCCACCATTCGTTGAGATTTCCATCCTTGTCGAAAAGGCTTCCCTGGTCGTCGTATCCATGCGTAAGCTCATGGCCTATGACGCCGCCTATTGCGGCATAGTTTACTGCGTCGTCCTTCTTGGGGTCGAAAAACGGGGGCTGGAATATCCCTGCGGGCAGCACTATCTCATTTTTTGACGGGTCGTAGTATGCGTCGACTGTGTGCGCGTTCATGTGCCACTCGTTTTTATCGACCTTTTTCCCGGTTCTGGACATGCGCCTGTGCAGCTCGAACCCGTACGCACTTAGAAAATTGCCAAACAGGTCGTTTGGCGCAGTCTTCAGCTTGGAGTAATCGCGGAATTTCTTCGGATGGCCGAGCTTTGTATTCATTGCGTCGAACTTTTCCAGCGCCTTCTTTTTTGTAGAGGGCTGCATCCATTCCAGCCTTTCCAGCCTTGCCCTGAAGGCATCGCGTATGTCTTTTACAAGAGCCTTGGCTCGCGCTTCTGCTTCCGCATTGAAATTTTCCTTCACATAAAGCGCGCCTATTGACTCGCCGACCATTGAGTTGATCATTCCTATGGCACGCTTCCACCTGGGCTGCATGGCTTTCTGGCCTAGCAGCTGCCTGCCGAAAAAGCCGAAGTTTTCCTTTACTGCGGCGCTGTGCAGCAATCTTGCACTTGAGTACAGAAGGTTCCATTCGAAGTATGCAATCAAATCGTAGACACTTGAGCTCTTTACAAGCTTGTTTACCGCATCCATGAATTCTGGCTGGCCCACTATTACGTATTTTGCATTGCCTGCGCCTAGCTTCCTGATGAACCTGTCGATTTCGAGGTTAGGATACCTTTTTCTTACTGCCTTAAGCTCGTATTTGTTGTAATTCTTGATCTCGTCTCTTGTATCTGCCGCACTTCTGCTTGCCTTTGCAAGTGCAGTCTCTATCCTGAGCACTGCCATTGCACGCTTTCTTGCATCGTTTGCAGGGATGCCGTACAGAATGAACATGCGTCCAATGTGGTCCAGGTACCTGCTGCGTATGGCCTTGAATTCATCTTTCAGGTAGTAATCCCTGTCAGGCAGTGATATTCCGCCCTGCCAGACGTACAGCGCGTATACCGTGCTGTTCCTGTTGTCTTCTGAGGAATAGATGTCAAATAGGGGATCTGCCCCGTGCAGCGCCATGCCAGGCATGATTCTCATTACATCGCGGTAGCTCTTTGCCTTTTTTATTTTGCCCATGAGATCTTCTATAGGTCCAAAACCTGCGTTCTCTACCGCTTTTGTATCCATGAATGAATTGTAAAAGTCTCCTATGACCCTTAGATTGCCCGTTGGGCTGCGGTGCTCTGCACAAGTGACTGCTATTTTTTTGAGTATCTCGTAGTTTCTTTCGGTAAGCCCCGTAAAAGAGCCTGTTCGTGTCTTGTCCTTGGGCAGAGGATGGCGCTTTATCCATGTTCCGCATGAATACAGGTAAAAATCTTTGAACGGATCCACCCTGAGATCCATGTTTTCAACTGAAAAGCCTATGTACTTTTTGCGCATTTTGTAAGTTTCATTTTTCATCTTGACACCATAAACCATTTCTTGCAGCTTCAAGCAGGCTGCAGCCGCTATTGATCTGCGCTGAGCTTGCCCGGAACCATTTTCATGAACTCATTAAGTGCAACGTGCAGTTCAGAATACCCCTCTTCGCCAGTAAAGTGCTTTGATATGGGCATTATATTTATCTTGGCATTAAGCCCATCGCGGAATATCTTGGAGTCCTCTACAGGCACGTACGGATCTCCAATTGCCATTACTATTCTGCAATCCCTGATGCTGGACTTCACCTTGCCCAGGTCTATCGGGGTTGAAATCCATTCCTCTGCAACCTTGCGGTCTGAATCTGTCTCGAATGCCGCATCCTTCAGATGCAGCCATGGCGCGATTAGCAAAACTCCGGAAGATTTCTTTCCGCTTGACTCGATGTATCGCAATATGGCCTGGCAGCCTATGCTGTGGCCCACGAAGTAGGGTTCATCAGAAGCCGACGCGGCCTCTGATATCTTTCCTACCCATTTCTTTATTGAGGGCTTGTCTGTTTCCGGCATTTCCGGTATAAAAACTGCAAAACCTCTCTTTTCCAGCTCGCCTTTCAGCCATTGGTACCAGTCGCCTTCCGGAGTGCCGTTCCACCTGTGCACTATGAATACGTCCACGCAACTAATTTTCTTCTACTTTATAAATAGCTTTCAGTGCAAATTCGGCGCCTTCGAGTTCTGTTGCCTCTGCCCTTTTTTTATTTGGAAAGGCTTTTATAGTTTCCAAACAAGTGTTAATTATGCCTATAGCTTACGCGGATTACAATAAGGCGATAAAGCGCATAATAGAAAAAAGTTATTATATTTCGCTTGCGACGTGCGGAGAAGATGGCACGCCATGGGTAAACGCGGTGCTCTATGTTTACGACAGCAAGTACAACTTCTATTTCCTGTCTTCTGTAGATTCAAGGCATGGAAAGAACATTCTTTCCGACGGCAAGGCAGCTTTCCTGATATTTGACTCCACGCAGCAGATAGGGTCCGAAGAAGAGATTCACGGAGAAGGGACTGCAAAGGTAATAGAAGGGAAGGAGCTTGAGAACGCGATCAAGCTATACTCGAAAAGGGTTTTCAAGGACCAGGCCAGGGAAGCCAAGAGCATAATGGCAGACTATGAAGAGCCTGCCGAATTCAGGTTTTTCAAGATAACTGTAGAAAAATTCTACGTGCATTTGGTAGACGAAACGCACGAAGTTGACCCTGCCGAACTTTACGAATAGGAGTATAGAGAAGTGCATTTTGTATTTCAATTTGCTTAATTTATTATTGATTTGAAATAGCGCAGTGATAAAATGATAATAGGACTTACAGGCATGCCAGGAAGCGGTAAGACCACGATAGCCAAATACCTTAAGGAAAAGTACAACTTTTCGCTTGTAAGCATGAGCGATGCGGTCAAGGAAAAGATGAAGAGCGAATCGGTCGAGATAAACAATGACAGCCTTAGGTCCTTCTCGCAGGGGCTCAGGGACAAGTTCGGGATGGACATAGCTGCAAGGCTCACTACAGACTACATCAAGCACAGGACCGACAACATATGCATAGACGGGATACGCGGGCCTGAGGAGATAAGGTATTTCAAGGAGCACATGGACGGAAGGTTCTACGTCATAGGCCTGGTTTCGGAGAGCGAGACAAGGTATGAGAGGCTCATGGACAGGGGACGCGCGGACGACCCGCACACGGTTGAAGGCCTGAAGGAGCGGGACCAGAAGGAGATAAGGTTCGGGATTCCGGAAGCCCTGAAAATAGTTGACTTTACGGTCTCGAATACCGCGTCCATAAGGGAGCTCGAGGAGAAGATAGATAGTATAATCAACAGCATCAAAGGTTAATATTATAATATTAGACCGGTATAATAGCACATAGCAGAACAAAATTTCGCGCTGATTTTTATGCAGGGAATTGAGTTGCCTTGGACCGAGAAGTACAGGCCTAAGTCGCTTGAGGAGGTAATAGGCCAGAAGCAGATAGTCGAAAGGCTGAAGGCGTTTGTCAAGCAGGGCAACTTTCCGAACATGATATTCGCAGGCAGCGCAGGTGTTGGCAAGACCACAAGCGCAATAGCGATGGCCAAGGACTTATATAATGACGAGATCAATACCGCGTTCAAGGAGCTCAACGCAAGCGACGCAAGGGGCATAGATGTTATACGCGGAGAGGTAAAGAATTTCGCAAAAACCATATCAATTGCGCGGGTGCCAGTAAAGATAATATTTCTGGACGAGGCTGACGCGCTTACTGCGGACGCGCAGCACGCCCTCAGAAGGACCATGGAAAAGTTTTCTGCAGAGACCAGGTTCATACTGAGCGCGAACTATGCAAGCAAGATAATAGAGCCAATACAGAGCAGGTGCGTGGTTTTCAGGTTCAAGCCCCTGACGGAAGACGACATGAAGGAATACGTCAACAGGATAGTCGAGGGCGAGGGCATAACCCTGGAGAAGAACGCGATGGAGGCGCTGATATACGTTGGCGACGGCGACCTCAGGAAGCTCACCAACGTGCTGCAGAGCGCTGCCATGAAGAGCGAAAAGATAACAGAGGCCGACATATACGATGTAGCGTCAAGGGCCAGGCCCAAGGAGATAATGTCCATGCTCAGGTACGCGGTAGAGGGAGATTTCGACAAGGCGAGGAACGAGCTTGACACCCTGACCCTGAAGCACGGCATGAGCGGCGAGGATATACTTACCCAATGCTACAGGGAGGCTCAGAACCTCCATTTTGACGAAAAGCTGAAGCTCAAAATAATAGTCTACATAGGGGAAGCCAACTTCAGGATAGTAGAAGGCGCTAATGAGAGGATACAGCTTGAATCTATGCTTGCGCAGATAGCAATGCTGAAGCACGGAGGCTGATCAGGAAAGGGTTATTTCCAGGTTCCCTACGTAGCTGAAATCGGGGACCGTAACGTAGAACCTTGCTATGTAGCTGTTTCTATCGTCTATTTTGATAGGAAGCTGCGGGTCGGTCCTGGCGAGCTTGAAAGGCGAGCTGACCTGCACGGAACTGACAGAATCCCCGTAGGAAAGCCCTTTGTACAACTGCACGGGTATTTCGATTGTGCTGCCTTTCTCTATGTTCTTCACTATTCCGGTATCGTCTGCAACGTTCTGGCCCTTGCCGGTTACCAGTATGACCTTTGGTATCTCCAAGTGGATTGTTGGCACTGCCGGAGAGCCGAATTTTACAGTGAGCGGGCCGTTGTATGCATAGCTTGGGGACTCTATGCTTATTATGAAAGTTACGCTTTTGCCCTTCTCCACAGACACCGGGGTTTGAGGGCTTACGCCTATGAGCTTGAATGGGCTGCTGACCTCTATGCTGCTTATCGTTTCCGGTGGCTCCTTGGCCGACTTCAAAAAACTGAGGTCTTCGCTTTTATTCGAAAACGGTATCTCTAGGTTGAAGCTCCCTTTTTTGACCTCCATGCCCTTAAGGGCATGAGCTCTGCCTTTCCAATAAACATTTACATTTGTTATTCTTACCTTTCCGCCCTTGCCCATGCCCAGCTTTCCGAGAAAATTCAATCCCATTATATTGCCTTTTGCAGTGAATTTACAGCGATATATACTTTTATAGTCAGCAATTAAATAAGTTGCCCGATTTTATTTTTATTGCGTTGTGAGATGAGATAATGATAGAGGTTGGAAAAAGCGCTCCGGACTTTGAGCTGGACGGATCTGATAAGAAGAAGCACACTCTCAGCGAATTCAGGGGCAGGTACGTGGTGCTTTATTTTTACCCGAAGGACAATACGCCGGGCTGCACCATAGAGGCTAACGAATTCAACAAGCACAGGGAAGAGATTGAAAAGCTTGGCGCCGCCATAGTGGGGATAAGCAAGGACGACCTGAAGTCGCATGACAAGTTCATCAAGAAATGCGAGCTGAATTTCCTGCTGCTCTCGGATCCTGAAAGCAAGACAATAAAGGAGTACGGGGCTTACGGGGACCGCGGAATATTCGGCATGGGCACGCTAAGGAACACATACCTTATAGGAAAGGACGGCAAGCTTCTGGCCAAGTTCGAGAAGGTTAATCCGAAGGGCCATGCGCAGGAGATTATAGAGGCGCTGAAAAGCAAGGCAAAATAGGGCTACGCGGTGCCGTAAAACCCTATTGCGGAATACGCCACTACGCTAGAGTAGTCCATTGTAGCTTCCCCTGAATTGCCGTATTTCAGCAGCGTTGCCTTAGACACGCCATTTGCCTTCGAATATTCCATTGCAACCATAATTGGACCTATTCCACATGCACTGTCTTGAGTTTCCAATACCGCATTGTTGAATTCAATGGAGTCTAGCTTTTCTATTGCAGCCAGCAGCTTTGAGTCCTTTTCCTTTGCCACACTTGCGGGCTCGTAGTGGTTAAAGTCCGAGCTTGCTATGATGGCGATTCTCTTGCCGGACGCCTTGGCGGCAGAGATAATCGCCTTTGAAAGTATTTTGCTTGCATCCGGGCTCTGGTCTCCTTGGCATATGAAGCATGCGGAGGTGCCGGGAAACATGTATTTCAGGAACGGAAGCTGCACCTCTATCGAATGCTCTTCGGAATGAGCCGACTCGTCCTCCGAAATGTATTTTGAAGAGCCGATTATTGCCTTTGAAAGCTCCTTGTTATTCTTAACTGCGCCGAACGGCGTATCCCAGTCCTCCATTGACACAGCTATGGGCTCTCCGAGGCCGGTGTGGTTCGGGCCTACGATTATTGCAGTGTCTAGCTTGCCATGCCCCTTGCTTTCGGCGAGTGCCTTGTATGAATATGCAGCTATGCCGCCTGAGTACACGTATCCGGCATGAGGCGCGACAATCGCCTTGACGGCAGAGCCCTGCTTTGCTTTGACATCTGCATTGCTTACGGCTTCTTCTATGAACTTGCCGAGCTCGTTTTTTCCCGACGCATAAAAAGTTCCAGAGAACTGCATTGAGCGCATAATAACACATCTGCAAATACTATATAAGCCTTAATTTTAAATTTGATATGGCTGCATACCATGGGCTTGGTTATTTACATAGATATGGATTATTTTTTTGCTGCATGCGAGGAGAAAAGGCACCCAGAACTCAGGGGCAAGCCTCTGGCTGTCGGGACCTCGGATTCGGCAGACAAGCTTAGGGGCGTTGTGCAGACCTGCAACTACGAGGCAAGGAAATACGGCATACGCAGCGGCATGCCGACCCTTAAGGCATTCCAGCTTTACAAGGACCTGCAGTACGTCAAGGCAGATGACGCATATTACGAAGAGGTATCTAACGCGATAATGGGATACCTTTCATCGCTCGGATACCCTGCTGAAAAGATGAGCATTGACGAGGCCGCAATAGATGTTGGTGACTTGGGATACCGCAAGGCCAACGAGTTGGCAGAAAGGATAAAAGGCGAGATAAGGCAGAGGTTGGACCTGCCTTGCACCATAGGCATTAGCATCGGCAAGGTATTCGCCAAGATGGCGTGCGACAAAGCCAAGCCTGACGGCTTGCTGACCATAGATGAGGCCCACCTGCACGAATTCCTAAAATCAACTGATGTGAAAAAACTGCCGGGGGTCGGCAGCAAGAGCTACGAGAAGCTCTCTGCAATGGGCGTAAAGAGCATTGCGGACATAAGGAATATGGATCCGCTCAGGCTGGTCGACGAATTCGGCTCTTTCGGGAGAGAGCTTTATGCGCTTGCCGGCGGAGTTGACGAAAGCAAGGTAGTGAGCGAAGAGCGCGTTCTATCTATTAGCAGGGAGCGCACGTTGAGGGGCCTCGAAGACCAGCAAAAGGAGATTGATGATATGTTGAAGGTGCTTTCAAAGGAAGTCATAGCCGAGCTAAATAAAAGGGAGATGGAATTCGGCGGTGTCGGGGTAAAGGTAAGGTATGTGGACTTCTCTGAGAAGGTCAGGGACAGGGCGCTATCGTATTATTCCAACAGCTACGAAGTGCTGTATTCAAACGCAGTTTCCATGATAAGGGAATTGTCAAAGGCCAACAAGGTAAGAAAAATCGGGGTAAAGGCTTACAGGCTCGGAAACATGAGCGGGCAGAAGAAGCTGTTCTGAATGCATCACTTGCCTTCCGAATACTTCATGTTCTGCAGGTATTCCCTTACCCTGAGTGCGGCCTTTGTGCCGCTGGATGCAGCTGTGACCGCCTGCCTGTAGATGGAGTCGGCTACGTCTCCTGCCACGAAAACCCCGGGCACTTCGGTTTCGACCTCGTCTTTAGTGACTATATACCCCTTTTCATCAAGCTTGAGCTTTCCCTTGAGGAATTTGGTGTTGGGCTCGTACCCTATCGCAACAAATACGCCATCAACCTTAAGCGTTGAGGTCTCGCCTGATTTTACGTTTTTTATTTGCGCGCCGGCGACCTTCGCATCGCCCAGTATCTCTTCTACTGTGCTATCCCAAATTATCTTTATCTTTTTGTTTGACATTACGCGCTCCTGCATTATCTTGCTTGCCCTGAACTGGTCCCTGCGGTGCACTATAGTTACGCTATTGACAAACTTTGTCAGGAACAGCGAATCCTCCATCGCGGTGTCGCCTCCGCCCACGACTATCACGTCCTTGTTCTTGAAGAAAGGCGCATCGCAGGTTGCGCAGCTGCTCACGCCCTTGCCTATGAACTTCTTTTC
>JAMCZL010000007.1 GCA_023485745.1 Candidatus Martarchaeota archaeon
GCTGAACTTCAGGTGCAGCGCAACCGGCACGCTGGTGGCATACTCATTGGGATTGATACCGCCATTGGTAATAAGCGCTACAAAGATAGAAGAGCCAAAGGGCGGCGCTACAACAAGCGGCTGATCAGAATTTGAATTAAGCGTTCGGCAGCAATTTTGATGCTGCCTGCGCCTATAACGCCTAAACGCACAGAGAATAAGCTATTTGGCTCTTTTCCCTTTCTTATTTTTGCTGTTCCTGTTGGTTGTGGAAGCTTTTCCCTTTTTGCTTCTCCTGTTTCTATTCGTTGAGGTTCGCCTATTCGTTGAAGCTCTCTTTCTTTTTCTACCTTTGCCCCTATTGCTGATTGTAGGCTCATTTACTTTGGTGCTTAAGCTGCTCTTGCTGGGCGGGGTTATCCCTTTTTTATTCTTCTTATTCTTGTTGATTACTGCAAAGTATGCTATAACTATAAGCACCACAAGCACCACAAAGGCTGCCACATAATAAAGTATGGGCGAAGACTTTGGCGGTTCGGACTCTATTGTAACTATCTTTGCAACTCCTGCCCTGACTACTGCGCCAGCTCCGCTTGTCACATTGCTTATCGGGGCGCTTTCGATTACAGAGAGTACTCCCTGCCATTTTAGATGCGGCTTGTCACCAGAAGGAACATATGCCGTAATGCTGATGACCTGCGCTGAATGCGGCGCAAGAGTGCCATTCATGGGCGTAACCTTGATGGTGGGGGTCGCATTGTTTGGTATTGTATTCAGAGTTGGCAATACTACGGTGAATGGTATCGGGGACGAGCCGGAGTTCAGTATCGAATAGTTAAACGTTGCACTGCTGCCAACGCTTACATTCAAGAAAGGCTGCCCTGCCTCCTCGCCCAGCTGCGCAAAAGTGACAACGCTAAGCGAAGCAAGAATAAAAACAGCTAGGAAAAAATACTGCTTCCTCATTTACTACATCTATTCAGCAGCTGTTCTCTATGGTTATGGTCTGCTGGTATGTACCTGCAGTCGTGGCAGGAGGTATCCCAAGGCCAAAGTATATTGAATTGCTAGTTACTGTATTACTTGTAGTAGGCGCAGGTATTGATATGCCTGTGGTGGCCGCTGTACCTGTCAGATGTGTTGCTGCGCTGAACGACGTGCCCTGAGTTGCATCCCATGTCGTATTGCTAACTCCGAAGGTTGCCGTTGCCGGTCCCATCCAATTCCCGCCAAATACGAGCAGTTGCGCAGCCACGTTGCCTCCGTTATCTATGTCGTTCACGCCAAAGTTTGTTGGCACGTTTGCATCAGGGCTTAAAGTTCCAAAATCTATGGAGTTGGGGCTCAGCGATATATAGCAGGTGCTGACTACATTGGCCGTTATTGTCACAGAATTCGAGGTCGAAATTGCATTGAATTCTAAGTTTGACATATTTTCGTTTTCAAAGGATATGGTCTGCACATAGTTGCCAGCTGGCGTGGCCGGAGGTATGCTAAAGCCGAAGTAAACTATTGCGTTTGTAGACGGGTTAACCGTATTGGGCGCTATTATGTATGAATTTGTTACCACAAAAGAGCTGGTCAGCGGTATTCCGGAAAGCGGGGCTGATGCTGTGTTGCTTTCCAGTGTATTGCCTACTCCAAAGACATATGCTGAACCAACCCAACTGGTGCCTTCTACGAGTGCGTTCGCGCCTATGTTGCCGCCGTTATCCGTATCTGTTACCGGTATGTTTGTAGGATATGTGTAATTTGGCGCAAGACCGCTTATGGCTATTGAATTCGGACTAATAGCAAGGTAAATAACATTGCCTACTGCAACGTTTGCAGTAACAGTACCATTACTAGTGCTACTGGCAAACCCAAAGCCAAGCAGCATCACAGATCCAAATATGCCTATCGCAAGTCCTGCAGCAATCAAACTGCCGTAAATATATGCTTTCATAAATACACCAAATTATGCAATAAATTTTATTTAAGAAAGCTTAAATACCTTCTCACCATTCTCATTTCCCATTTCTGCCTGCAACAGGCATCAATTGCAATAAATCTCTGCACAGAAACCTTGTTCATGCAAAATGCAGTAAGTTCTATTATTATATCATCACTAATTAATTCGTGCTAGAAATGGCCAAAGTCAAAGAAACCAGCGGAGATGGCGCCCTCGGCAGCGGCACGACGAGCGTGGCCGGGCAGCTCATCGACGTCGATTATCTAAACATGGGGAGCGAGGCCCTGATACGCATCACCGTAAAGGGCAGCGACGGCTCTGCATACGAGGTTTACGATCCCGACTTCAAGCCGTACTTCTATTTGGTGCCGGACAGCGAAACAACAGGCGAGGACAGGATAATGGCCGCGCATGCCTCGGACCAGGGGTCCTTGATAAAGGCGGTGCGCATCGAATGGGAGGACCGCAGCATATTCGGCAAGCAGGCAAGGGTTGCCAGGGTGTTCGTGCAAAATCCATCAGACGTACCTAAGCTGAGCGCTGTGCTTTCTGGGATGGGCGAATGCTATGAAAACGACATACCCTTTTCAAAAAGGTACCTTATAGACAAGGACATAGTGCCCCTGACAATGTATGAATTCGATCTGGAAAAGCAGGGCAACGCGTACATGCTCAAGGGCTTCAGGGCGCTTCCGGATGCGCAGCCTCCGGAGCTGAACGTACTTTGGTTCGACATAGAGACCTACAACCCTCTTGGCGTCCCACGGCCCGAAAAGGACCCGGTAGTCATGATAAGCTACTCCTACGTCTCAAACGGAAAGCGCGGAAAATCCGTAATGGCTTTCAAGAAGATAGACCTGCCCTTTGTCGAATCCTACGCCAGCGAGGCCGACATGATAAGGGCATTTGTCAAGAAAATATCGGAGCTCGACATAGACATTATCTCAGGATACAACTCAGCGAACTTTGACATAAAGTACCTGATAGAGCGGTCAAAGAGCATAAAGGTGGACTTCAACATAAGCAGGTTCGAGGGCGAGACAAGGATAGAGCGGCATGGCCTTG
>JAMCZL010000041.1 GCA_023485745.1 Candidatus Martarchaeota archaeon
AGTATTACGGCTATGGCTATAAGGGAGGCTATCCGCCTATCTTTTATATAATCGGTCAGCTTTGCCATCTTGCTTCACGCTTCTTTTTATACCAAACGACCATAACCGTATTGCCGAACCACGTTGTGAATATGTCTGCTATCAATCCGAACAGTACCACTCCAGATATTTCAATGTAGGTCGGTATGAAAAATAAATACGATACGATAAAGAGTGTCAAGAATGAGACTATTGCTGCACCGGTCATTGTGACACCGGTCTTCATTGTCTCCATGGCTCTGGTGCTTGCCGTTCCCTCGCTCCTTTTTATAACCCTTATCGAAGACAGCATGTCTGTGTCTATTGAATAGCCTATAAGCATGAGCAACCCTCCGACAGAGGCAACTCCCAACGGTATGCCAAATGCACCCATTGCTCCGAGCGCAACTATTATGTCGTTTGCAGCTCCGAATATCACGGCCAATGAAGGTATTGGCGTTCTAAAAATAAAGAACACCGATATGGCTACAAGTATGAACGCGACAATTATTATTGTCCTTACCTGACTCAAGAAGAATGCACCGAGAGTCGGGGTTACATCGTTATACGAGTATGCCGTGAACGGAACGTATTTGCTTATTTCTGACAATATGTAACTTTTGTAGTTAGCGGCAGCGGAATTAGAAATTGCCTGGGCCGTGGAAAACATCGAGGTAATGTTGCTGGAATTGTAGGCAGGGGTGCTGTTGAGCAGAGGCCTCAAGTTTGCGGCTTCTGCAGCAAGCTCGGTCTGCATCGCGGCAACATCCCTGCTCATGTTGGCCTGTTCTGAATTTATGGCAACTACAAGGCTCGAGTTGCCCGGCTGGGCCTTGAGCTGGCTCTGTGCGATGGCCAGCGCAGCGGTTGCATTAGAGTAATTCGAATTGATCGAATATATAGCCAAAAGGTTCTGCGAGGCGTCAGATATACTTTTGTTGGCCGGCATTGTTATCGAAAGGTGGTAGACGCCGTTAAGGTATGAACTCACTATGCTAGTGTGCGGTACAACGGCATCAAGGTCAGCTGTCAGGGTACTCACACTTATGTTGGACGTAGTGCTTATCTGTATGCCTACCCCTCCCGCAAGGGACGAATCAAGCTGTATCTTCGGTATGAAAAAAAGGCTCACCAAGAGCAGGGCTATCGGCAACAGTACAAAAAGCTTGTAATTCTTATATTCGTACAAATTTTGAACCATAGCGACCTTCCAATCAAATTGCATCTAAAGCTATTCTAAATGTGCATGCCATAATAAAAAGAATGGCATTCGCGCAAAAGAAACCGTAAACAATCAAAAAACAAAAAATAAAGAATTACGCATATCTCTTCATCAGCTTGAGGTGCAGCGCACTGCTGAATCCGTATACTAGCAGAAACAGCGCCAGGGATATTATGCTAAGGCCGAAAAACGCCCCAAAATTTACTGAAGAAGCCTGCGAAAATGAATACAGCATGGATCCCACAAGCAGCAAATACACTGCCCAGTATATAGATCTGAAGATCGTCCATCCCGAATGCCTTTCGTTGTAATGCAGTCTCCTAGCGTACTCTAGGCTCGGATCTATAACAACTGTCATTTTTTTCTCAGCCATAAAATCACTTGCTAACTACTATTGACATGAAAAGTATTTAAAAATTTATGCTTTTGCGCCTTCGCTTGCGCCGCCCGGGCCGTTAATGTCGGCCACGGCCATTGCGGCATAAGTCTTCTCAAGTGCGATTTTCATGCCTGCGGAGTCGAACGCCCTTTTTATAAAAATCGGGTCCGTCTTAACGGCGGGATTCCTCGCCTTTATCGAGCACACGTCCCTATACTGCTTTATTGAGATATCATATGTGCCTATGCGCCTTGCCATCTCGATTATCTCGTTCTTGTCAAATCCTATGAGCGGTCTGAATATCAGGTGCCTTACGCCGCCCTGCGCTGAACTGAGATTGCTCACTGTCTGAGAGGCTACCTGCCCCAGGCTTTCGCCAGTAACTATGGCGTCTATATTCATCTCATCCGCCATCTTCTCTGAGAGCATGTAGATAAACCTTTTAAATAGCACAAGTTCATATCTCGGGCCGGAGCCCATGGCTGCCATCTGGAATATATGGAACGGGGCGTAGTATATCCTGGTTTTCCCGGAGTACTTTGCAAGCTGTCCTGCCAGTTCGTGCATTTTAGAGGCCATCGCCGTATGCGGATCATCATATCCATGGACATGCAGGTACACAACATCGAAGCCGCGCCTCATGGCGTAAAATGCTGCCACTGGCGAATCTATCCCGCCTGACAGCAGCACTACTGCGCGGCCTGAAGTGCCAATAGGTAGCCCGCCCAAACCTGCCACCCTATGCCTGTGAAGTATTGCGCTCGAGATCGTTATGCTTATGAAAAGGACGTCTTCGCTGTTTTTGTCTAGTTCAAAACCTAGGTCTCCGCTGCGCCTCAGGAATTCACTCACAACGTCACTGGACCTGTACTCAAGCAGCTTATAGCTCCTGTGGCATTCGAGCCTTATCCTGTCTCCGCGGCCAAGGATGTGCTTGGCGCCTTCAATTATCTCCGGTATGCTATTTCCAACAACAAGCGCAGGTGCGAACCACGATATGCCAAACACGTAGCGCAGCCTTTCGATTATCGGTCCAATCTCATCCTCTTCATTCACATGTATTATGATCCTGTCCCTCCAAAGATCAAAGTCGCCATACTTAAGACCTGCGAGCCTGTCCTTGATGTTTCTGCACAGGGTATCAACAAAGAAGTTTTTATTACGTCCTTTGAGCCAAAGCTCGCCGAAGTATATTGCAACTGAGTTGTAGCCCTTTCCTATTTTCATGTAAAACTACTGCTATAAATTTAAAATTTAGCTCACAAATAAAGAAAATACCCAAATGATATGAAACTTTAACTATTGGAAATATTTAAATCTAGGAACATTAAATTAATAAAAACAACCAATAAAATTATACTGGCAGGTCAAAATGAACATTTCAAAAAAGCTAAAATATTTCATAGAAAACTCAAAGCACATAATCAACATCAGCTACAAGCCTGCATCAACAGAATTCACCAGAAGCGCTAAAGTAATAATAATCGGCATAATAATAATAGGCGTTATAGGACTGATACTCGGGATAGTAACCTCGCTTATAATATCCGGCTCGCTTTCGCTGATATGAGCTGGGAAGATTGCGATCATGGAAGTTTCAATAGACTTTACGAAATCTGCACAGGAAAACGCGAATTCGTATTACCAGAACGCCAAAAAGTACCATAAGAAATCCGAAGGCGCAGCGAAGGCCATTGTGCAGATGGAGGGGAAGCTGAATCTTATAGAAAGCGAGCCTGAGCCAGAGGCCGAAAAAACAAAAACCATGCACCTGCAGAAAAGGGAATGGTACGAGAAGTTTCACTGGTTTTTTACTTCGCGCGGGTTGCTTACGATCGGCGGAAGGGATGCCCAGCAAAACGAGCTGCTAAATTCCAAGTACTTCGAAGAGAAAGACCTGTTCTTCCATGCCGACATATTTGGGGCGTCGGTAGTCATACTCAAGGACGGCGTGGCGGCCATCGAAGAGGAAAAAGCCGAAGTCGCCGCATTCGCAGCTTCATATTCAAGCGCGTGGAAGAAGATGCTGGTCAGTGTTGACGTATATGCAATGCGCAGGGATCAGATAAGCAAGTCAACAAATAAGGGCTCCTTGGGCCAGGGGAGCTTTTTGATGAAAGGCGAAAGGGAATGGTACCGCAACGTGCCCCTGGGCATAGCCATGTACATAAAGGACGGCAAGCTCAATACGGTTCCGTTGAAGACCGCAGAAAGGCAAAAGCCAAGCGATGCAAAGGTCGTCATCCTAAGGCAGGGCAGCATGATCAAGTCCGATGCGGCAAAGTCCATATCAAAGATGCTGGGATACGAAAACACGGACGACATAATACAGCAGATGCCCGCCGGCACGTTCGAAATATCTCTGGCGTAACTGCTTCAGCATCAGCTTACAACCGCGCGTGACAAAACTAGTATATAAATATTTTTATGGTATTATCATATCAGAATAAAGGCAAACGCGCTTTGCTGTTTATTGATATTGGGGTGATTTTTTGCCTGATAACGAAAAAATTGTAGGGATAGTGAAGCAAATAAATTTTCAGATGGATTCGCTGATCAGCGACACCTCGGTGCCCAAAAATGTAAGGAGTGCTGTGACTGAGGCAAAGACAAAACTAAACGAGGAGGGCGATTATACCGTAAGAATATCTTCGGCCATATACAACCTCGATTCGGTAAGCAACGACATAAACTTGCCGCCTCAGGCAAGGACTGTAATATGGAACATACTAAGCATGCTCGAATCTATAAAAGAATAATTGGTATGCTGGGCAAAAATGAAAACCTGAAATATTTAACATCAAAGCTAGCAGAGCATAAAATATTCATATCTGGCGACCTCGACGAAAAGCTACTATCAGGGATAAACGTAGACGCGCTTGTCTCTCGCATAATGGAGCTATACGGTGAAGCGCAGGGCGGCATGAAGGTTATAAAAAACGAGGACATATCCTATGCCGTTTCAGAACTTTCCTCCGAAAAGGCGCCAGAAACCGTTGAAATAGTAAGGTCCGCCGAATTCAAGCCGCATGCAGCCGAGATAAGCCCGGAATATTCGGTTGACATCAAGGAAATCCAGCAGACAAACGGCACGGTCAACGATTTCGTAAACCACTTCAGGAACAGGTTTTCCCGCATACGAGAGATAATAGCTGCCCACGTTTCCGCCAATGGAAACCCCCTTGCAAACCTGTCTCTGCTAAACAGCTTCGCAAACGGCAGAGAAGTTTATATCGTGGGAATGGTAAGCAGGAAGATAGTCACAAAGAATGGCAATATACTCGTCGAGATAGAGGACCAGGAATCAAACGCCAAGATAATGTTCATGAAAGGCACTTCGAACACGTCAAAGTCGCTGTTCGAAAAGGCCGGCAACATAATAAACGACGAGGTTCTCGCAGTAAAGGGAAAGATATCCGGTCCGTTTGTCATAGCAAACGAAATAGTCTGGCCCGACGTGCCCATACTCTCGCAGAAAAAAGTCGATGAAGATTTTGCCATCGCATTCCTGTCCGACATCCACGTAGGCAGCAAGCTATTCATGGAGAAGAACTTTTCTGCGATGATCAACTGGCTCAACGGGAATCCCGCAGGCAGAAACCTGGACCTGGCTGGAAAGATAAAATACCTTGTGCTTGCAGGAGACGTTGCAGACGGGATAGGGGTATACCCGGACCAGGACCGCGACCTGGCCATTCCAGACATGTATGCCCAGTACCGACTGCTTTTTAATTTTCTAGAGCAGGTACCCGACTATATAGAAATATTCGTGCTGCCCGGCAACCATGATTCAGTGCAGCGCGCAGAGCCGCAGCCCAGCCTTCCAAAGGAAATAATCGGCGATTTCAAAAAGGACAACATACACTTCCTTTCAAATCCCGCATACATCACGCTGCACGGGCTCAAGGTTCTTGCCTATCATGGGACCTCCTTAGACTCGATAATAAGCAACGTCCCGAATAACAGCTACTCACGCCCGGAAAAGGCCATGGTCGAACTTTTAAAGAGAAGGCACCTATCTCCGATACATGGAGGGAACGTTACGGTTCCAAGCCAAGTAGACGGCATGATCATAGATGCTGTGCCAGACATACTGCATATGGGGCACATACACAAAAACGGGCTTACTGCCTATCACGGCGTGCAAGTAATAAACAGCGGCACATGGCAGGACAGGACCGATTTTCAGGTTAGGCAGGGCCACATACCAACGCCATGCATAATGCCTGTCTTCGAAGCCCAGAAGTACAAGATAAGCTCTGTCGACTTCAGCGGGTGACGACGCAATGGATTCAGACGAATACTTTAATGAAATCAACGCAAGCTTCAACAAAGCGTACGAAGTCGCGGTAAAGGCGAGGTCGCTCGGCTATGATCCAAGGACCTCGGTAGAGATAAGGCCCGCGCCGGACCTTGCGTCAAGGGTCGAGGGAATAATAGGCATTGATGGGCTATCAGATATAATAAAGGCCCATGCTGACGGCAAGTCGAGGCAGGAGCTGGCGTTTGACATGGTTCGCGTCATATGCACCGACAACAAATTTGACATGGAGATTTCAGCCAGGCTTACCCTTGCGGTAAGAATAGGCCTTGCCATACTCACGGAAGGCATACTGGTGGCGCCTACAGAGGGAGTCCAGGGCGTAGAGCTTCACAAGAATCCCGACGGGACATCATACATATCGGTAATGTACGCCGGACCAATAAGAGGCGCAGGAGGAACAAGTGCCGCCCTCTCGGTGGCGCTGGCAGACTTTGCCAGGAAACTTCTCGGAATAGGAAGCTACAAGGCCCAGAAGACCGAAGTAGAAAGGTGCATCGAGGAGATTCAGATATACAATTCCAGGGCCGCCAGGCTGCAGTACCTTCCCGGAGACGAAGACATACGCACCATACTGAGCAACTGCCCGGTCTGCATAGACGGAATGCCTACAGAACAGCTCGAGGTTGCAATACATCGCAATGTGGTGAGGCTCGACGCGAACGGCAAGCCGCAGCTGATTACGAACAGGATACGCGGAGGAATTTGCCTGGTATCCTGCGAAGGCATAGCGCAGAAGGCAAAGTCGGTTCTAAAATACACCAAAATGGCAGAGCTGGATTGGTCGTGGCTCAACAAAATAATAAAGGTGGAGAAAGGCACCTCAAAGCCGGGCGAAGACAAAAAGAAGACGGCTGTTTTCCTGCAAGAACTCGTTGCAGGCAGACCTGTATTCGCCTATCCAAATCATCGCGGCTCGTTTAGGCTTAGGTACGGCCGCTCAAGGCTTACGGGCATAGCTGCAAAGGGCTTCAGCCCAGCCACTATGGCCATCCTGGACGATTTTATAGCCGTGGGAACCCAGCTCAAGGTTGAGAAGCCCGGAAAGGGCTGCATAGCCATGCCCGTGGACTCCATAGAAGGGCCCTTCGTAAAGCTGGACTCCGGCCAGGCCCTAAGGATAAACGCATACGAAGACGCCTTGCGGCTGCGCAGCAGTGTAAAAAAGATACTATCTGTCGGCGATATACTGGTCACGTATGGCGACTTCAAAAAGACGAACACCCCGCTAGAGCCAAGCAGCTATGTCGAAGAATTTTGGTACGAGGAGCTCAAGGCGGCCGGGTTCAATGGGCCCATGCCGTCCCCTGCCAGCTTCAAGGAAGCGCTTGGCTATTCTAATGATTACGGGGTGCCTATGCATCCGAAGTACATATATGAGTATGCGGAGATCCAGCCATCTGAACTGAGAGCTCTAGCCGAATCAATATCCGAGGCGGATACCGAGAAATCGGAAGATTCGATATTTGGCTTGAAAAGCATTACCCTGTCCGGAAATCGCATCGAAGAAGCGCGCGAAGCGCTGGAAAGGCTGTGCGTGCCGCACATGGATTACGGAGACAGGATAAAAATAGACGCGGACGATGCGCAGAGCCTTGCATTTTCGTTGGGCTTTACGGAAAACGGGAAGCTGCACCTGGGCAATGAAGTGCTCGGCAAATACATCGAAGCCCAAGACTCGCTGCAGATGCTGTCTGCAATATCGCCAGTGAAGATAATGCGCAGGTCTACGCGGATAGGCGGCAGGATGGGCAGGCCGGAGAAGGCCAGAAGCAGGCTCATGAAGCCAGCTCCGAACGTGCTTTTTCCCGTGGGCGAACTTGGAGGTAAGGAGAGAAGCGTTTCAAAGGCCTATTCCATAGAGTCAAAAAAGTTTGATTCGAAAGGAATTTATGCCGAAGTTGCAAGGTTCAGGTGCGACAAAGGCGGAGAATACCTGAACTCGTTCTACTGCAGAAAGCACAAATCAAGGGCAACCATAGAGCGCAAATGCTCGGTCTGCGGGCACTTGACCAAAGACAAAAAGTGCGAAAAATGCGGTTCAAAAACAAATTCGAGCGAAAACAAGGTTCTAGACCTGATCGAAATAGTCAATGCCGCGCTTTCCAACCTTGGAATTCAGGCCATGCCTAAAAATGTAAAGGGCGTCAAAAGCCTCATGAACGGGGACATGGTGCCGGAGCCAATAGAAAAAGGCATCCTGAGGAGCCTGCACGACATACACATATTCAAGGACGGCACGGTAAGGTTTGACGCAACAGACGCCCCGATCACGCATTTCTATCCAAGCGAGATATCGACTCCTGTTGAAAGGCTGAAGGAGCTGGGCTACAAAAAGGATTACCTTGGCAACGAGCTAAAAGACGGCAGCCAGCTTGTAGAACTTATGCACCAGGATGTCATACTTAACATAAACTGCGCCGAATACTTCCTCAAAGTCTCAAATTTCATAGATGACCTCCTGGTCAAATACTACGGCATGCAGCCATTTTACAAGGCAAGCAAGATACAGGATCTCCTAGGCCACTACGTAATAACACTGTCCCCGCACACCTCGGCCGGCGTGCTATGCAGGATAATAGGCTTTACCAAGTCGAACGTCGGCTTTGCACATCCGTATGTCATATCCGCCAGAAGGAGAAACTGCGACGGCGACGAAGACACCACGATGATGCTTCTTGACGGGCTTATAAACTTTTCGAGAAGCTATTTGCCTACAACCATAGGCGGCACCATGGACGCCCCTCTTATCCTTACAATAAACGTCATGCCTGAAGAGGTGGACGACGAAGTGCACGCAATGGAGGTATCCGAATCATACGGCCTCGCCTTCTACAAAAGCACGCTTTCTTATGCCAATCCGTCCGAAGTCGAGGTTGAGATAGTCGCAAACAGGCTCGGCAAAAAAAGCATATTCTCAAACCTGAAGTTCACTACGCCCAGCAGCGACAAGTCGATAAACTCCGCGCCGATACAAAGCTCTTACACAAAGCTTAAGACCATGCAAGACAAGATAAACAAGCAGTTCGAGCTTATGGACATTCTCTATTCCATAGACCGGAGCGACACCGCAAGAAGGCTCATACTCAGCCACTTCATACCCGACCTGATGGGCAATCTGCATTCATTCTCCAAGCAGACGTTCAGATGCGGCAACTGCAATGCAAAGTACCGCCGGGTGCCTCTCATAGGAAAATGCACCAAGTGCGGGGGCAAGCTCCTTCTTACCATATCGAAGGGCGGCATAGAGAAGTACCTTGAAACTGCGACAGATCTTGCCAACAGGTACAATCTGGAGAACTACATAAAGCAGCGAATACTGCTTCTGAGAGACGAGATAAACGCGGTGTTCGGCATCGCCGGCACACAGGAGCAGACAAAACAGTTCAACCTTACCAAATTCATGTAGTTATTTCTTTTTTGCCAGGAACTTCTTGGTCTTTTCAAGCGGCATGGTGTTTATCACCTTTTCCTTGGTGAGCCAGCCCCTCCTTGCGGTTCCAATCCCGTATCTAAGAAAGCCAAAATGTGATACGTTGTGCCCATCGCTGTCAACAGAAAACATGACGTTGTAGCCCCGCAGCGAGAGTATGTTGGTATCGTTGAGGTCCAGCCTACTCGGATACGAATTTACCTCTAGAGCTACCATGTTGCGCACAGCCGACTCCGCAACCTTTTCCAGGTCTATTTTGTAGGGCTCCCTCTGGTTTATCACGCGCCCTGTCGGATGCGCAAGTATGTTGACCAGCCCGGTGTCCAGGGCTTTTCCTACCCTGGCTGTCATCTCTTCGTATGACATGCTGAAGTTCGAGTGCACCGCGGCTACGACGCAGTCCATCTTTTCAAGCGCCGCCCTGCCCAGGTCAAGGCTGCCGTCTTTGAGTATGTCAACTTCTGCGCCCTTGAGTATTGCGGGTTTGCCTCCGAGCTTTTCGTTAAGGCTGTCAACCTTCCTGAAGAACTCTTCGAACCGCTTCTCATCCATGCCCCTGGCCACCCTGAGGCTCTTGGTATGGTTGGTAGTTGCGAAATACGCCAATCCTGCCGCGCCTGCCGCTGCTGCCATTTCCTCCAACGTATTCATTCCGTCAGTTTCCTTCGTGTGGGTGTGCATGTCGCCCAGAAGGTCCTTCAGCTGTATCAGATCAGGTATCCTGTGCTCCTGCGCAAGCTTTATCTCGCCCCTGTCCTCCCTCATTTCTGGCGGCATCCATTCCATCCCGAGCTTTGCATATATGGTCTCCTCATTTGAGCTTGATATCAGCCGCCCAGATTTTTCAAAAAGCCCGTATTCATTCAACTTGTATCCCTTCTTAACCGCGATGGTCCTTACGCCTATGTTATGGTTCTTACTCCCGGTAAAGTACTGGATTGCAGCGCCAAAGCTGCTGGGCTCTATTACCCTGAGGTCGCAGCTTGTGCCTATCTTAAGCCAGACGGTTGTCTTGGTGGGCCCTTTGCTTATTATGCTCTTGACCTCATCCATCCCAGAGAAGAAGTCCATAACCTTTTCCGGGCTTTTTGACAAAGCCAATATGTCTATGTCTCCGACAGTTTCGCGCATCCTCCGTATAGAACCTGCAATGATCACGCTTTCTGCAAGGCCGCTGCCTGCAAGCTTTGAGACTATGGATTCAGCTTCAGGCAGAACGTCCCCGAGCAGCAGCCTCCCCCTGCTCGACTCCAGGATTTTTATCCCATCAGTAAGAACCTCTTCGCTCTTCGCACCGAAGCCCGCCAGCTCGCGCACCTTGTGCTTTTCCAGTGCGTCCTTGAGTGTCTCAACATCCTTGACTCCGAGTTTTTTGTAAAGCACTCCTATCTTTTTTGCTCCCAACCCCTCGATTTTCGCGAGCTCGACAAAATCTATTGGGTACTTTTTCCGCATCTCTTCATACTTCTTCATTTTGCCTGTTTTAAGGTACTCCTCTATTTTCTGGGCCAGCCCCTTGCCTATGCCTGGCAATTCCATCAAGGCATTTATCCCGCCCCGCCTATATATCAGCTCAAGGTCCTCCTGCAATCCTTCTATGGTAAGCGCCGCCCTCTGGTACGCCCTTATCTCAAACTTCGAAGTCGAGCTATCATCAATTCCGAGCATTGCAGCAATATTGCTGAAAATATCTGCTATTTCCTTATTCTTCAATTCGATCCCCGCAAACTCCCTTAATATCACATATCAATTAAATTTATTAATATGAATGCAGAATCTTAAATGGCGATTGGTTGGCTGATGATATATTCCTGGACAAGTTCATTTTTGACATACTTCCAATAGCGAATACGCAGTCCGGGCCGGATGAGTCATCGCCGCAGTTCAGCGGCATAATAAGCGACATGTTCGGCATAGACAAGGTTGAGATTCATAGCGCAAAAAAGATAGAAGGCTCCAGCTCGTCGCTGCTGGGCTATGTGATAAATACGCGCAAACCCTATATAGACAACCAGCTGAGCGAATATTCCGCATTTCCGGAAATGATACTTCAGCGCAATAACGGCTACTCTAGCTGCGCTGCCATACCGATAATCGCAAGTGGAAAGGTCATAGGTGTTTTGGAAATGCTTTCCAGGGTGCAGGGCAAATTCACCGAAGACCTCATTAAAAAGCTGACTCTCGGGCTCACCATCATGGGGTTCTCCCTGGCATACAAGTCGGAAGCCGCCAGAAGCGTCAAGCTTGCGTCATACTTTGATTCTTCCTTCAGCGCCCAGATACCGCAGTTCATCATAGCCTCTGACGGCTCAATAATAAAGTTCAACAAAGAGGCGCTGCTTCATTTTCCAAAAGTTCAGAGCGGCTCAAAGTTTGACGAAGCCATCGGAGCAAACTTCAAGGAAATCATAAGCTCTTCAGAGAAGAGGAACCCGGTTAAAGTAGACATAGCGGTAAACAATGAAACCAGGAACTTCGAGGTAAAGGTATCAAAGGTGAGCAGCACTGCGTTCCACATTGCTTTCACAGACATGACCACACCCAACAAATTCGAAAAGATAATGTCCCTGATTAACAGAAGCCCTGACGTATGCATAATGTTTTCGGATAAAAACCTTTACATAAAGGAAATCATAGGCACCTTTGGGAAGCTGCCAGTCTCAATGAATGAGCTCATGTCAGGCAAGAGCCTTCTCGATTTTTCAGTGCAGGACAAGTTTTTGCAGAATCTCAAAACTGCGCTGGAAAAAGGCAGCGCTGAAACCAGTTTTGGTGAGCTGAACCTTCTATTTGCAGATCTTCCAACCCATGTCCACTACAGCATAACACGAATCAATGACGGATACGCTGTGCTTGTCGTGGATTCGGACAACGAAAAGCTTGTAGAAAGCGCAAAATCAAACCTCGATGATTTCATAAATGCCACATCCGATCCGGTAATAAGCGTGGATAACCTTGGCTACATAAAGAGAGTGAACCTGTCCGCCGAAAGAATCCTGGGCTACAACAGGGACGAGCTCAACGGAAAGGATATAAAGTCGATATACAAGGAAAACGAGATCCTGGACAGGGACATAGCGTATGTCAGGAACGGGGGGAAAATCGACGGGACATATGTGAACCTGATAAAAAAGGACCAGAGCCTTATGCCTGCGGTGCACTCGATACGCTCCATAAGCGAGTCTGGCAACGCAGATTACATAATCCTACTTAAGGAGCTGGAGACAAAGCAGATGATAGAGCGGCAGGAGGAATATCTCCGTGCGCTAGATACAAGAATCAAGAGATCCGAGTCTGTAGGGCAGCTAAAATCCCAGTTTATTTCGGACATAGCCCACGAGCTGAAGACCCCGCTGACAAACATAATGGGCTTTACAAAACTGCTCTACGATGGAGAATTCGGAGAAATCCCGGAAGAGCAAAAGGAGTACCTGAAGACGATACTGGAAGAGTCAGATCGCCTAATGTTCATAATAATGCAGGTTCTCGATGCGGCAAAGCTGGATGCAAGGAGAGTCAAACTGGACCTGACAGATATAAGCATGACAGAACTCTACAACAACCCGAGCATAAGGGCGCTTGAGGAATCTGCAACTAACAAAGGTCTTACATTCGACTGGATAGTGAGCTACGACACCCCAATAGTGCAGGCTGACCTAAGCCGCATAATACAGGTGTTCACCAACCTCATAGGCAACGCCATAAAGTTCACCGAAAAAGGCGGGATAAAGGTAAACATATACAAAAAGAGCAGGAATACAGTAGCCTGCGAAGTTATAGACACTGGCATAGGGATAGGAGAGGAAGACAAAAGGAAGATATTTAGGAAGTTCTACCAGGCTTCCAAGAAAAACCTGACCATACAGAACGGTGCAGGGACGGGGCTGGGCCTGGCGATAACAAAGGAAATCGTAAGCCTTCACCATGGCAAGATAAAATTCGAATCAGAGCTCGGCAAGGGCAGCAAATTCTGGTTCACGATACCCATAAAGCAGAATCCGAACAGAAAGGCTAGGCCGCAGGAATGATCACGCAGGACCTGCCTATACCCCAGCTATGTATATCCCGCAGGCGTTGCCTATCGAATGTGCCCTGAGCTCGGCGCTGTAAAGCACCGAATAATTGGCCCCAAATATTGTCGAATTTATCAAGGAGTCTGCGGTTGTGTTTATATATATAGAGGCGAATTCAAGGGTTCCGATGCCGGATTTGGTCTGGTAGTTCTCCTCGTATATGCCGTAGCCAAGGTTTTTCTGCTGCGACACGATGCCGTACGGCACTATGTTGCTCACGTTCTGGTATGTGAACTGCCCGGAAGGATTGTACCCGTAAGTTTTGAAGTATGTGGAATTGTAAATGGCAGGCGTGCATTCGTATGTGTTGCTGTAGAGGGTGGTGTAGTTTTCTATGAGCAGATAGTCTGCGTCGGTGGCAAGCAAGCTACTTATCCTAGTAAGCGTATTGTTCACCGATATTGAAGTGGTGGGCGCAGACGAAACCGTGCTGGTCGTGGTAGACGCTGTGGTTGTCGAGGAGACTGCCTTTACTGTGGTGGTGCTGCTTGAATTCGTCCCAAATCCATAAGGCCCAGATACCTTTATGTATTCCGAGTCTGGCAGCACTTTAAGACTTGCAGGCACCGCCTTTATCTTCACAAGCGCGGAGTTGTTGTATACCCTGACAGGGCTGAATTCTATGTCAGCATACTTTCCAGTAAGGTTCAGATGCACTGTCGAGTTATAAAGAAGAACCGATACGGTCGGATTTATAAAGGAAGGCGTTTTCACTATCTGTATGCTGACGCCTCCGTTCCCTATTTTTCCACCGAAATAAGCTATGTATTCCGTGCCGTTTAGAAGAAACGGGAATCCGTTGGCCGTTATGTTCTCGCTTACTCCTCCGCTGCTGATTGTTACAGGTCCACCGGAAAGCACTGCGTAAGCCGCTACAAGAACTACGATTACCACAACTACAAGAACCGCTGCCGCTTTTGTAGTGCCTGGCGTAACGGATTTCTTTTTGGCCATTCGATCGCTAATAGATTAATACCAATAATACTAATATATTTTTCTATTAATTTATGTATGGTGATCGCATGGACCAGGAACTCGAACCTTCAAATTTCAACAAGGACATATTTGACATAATAAACGACAAGCAGCAGATAACCTATAACGAGCTCGCAGATATTGCATTTTCGAGGGGCATACCCAAGGAAAGCCTGAACAAATCGCTCTATTTCTTGGAACAGAGCAAGGCGATAGCCTCTATAACCAATGCCGGCATACTCACCTATTACGTGCTTCAGGACCCAAACGTGCTTAGGAAGGTGCTGATAGTAGAGGACGACAAGAACATAAACAAGCTCATGGCGCTGTCCTTGGGCAAGGGATTTGAGATAAGCCAGATATACGATGGAGGAGAGGCGCTTCAATTCATAAGGGAAAACAAGCCGAACCTTATCATATTGGATCTGATGCTTCCGAATAAAAACGGCCTCGACATATGCCAGACGGTAAAGACCGATCCAGATATATCAGACACAAAGGTCATACTGGTAAGCGCAATGGATCCCACGAGCAGCCGCCTCAAAGGCATACAGAATGGCGCAGACTATTACATAAAGAAGCCGTTCGATCCGGCCGAGTTGAGGAGCCTGGTCACAATATTCCTGAAGAAGAAAGGCAAGGTCTTCGACC
>JAMCZL010000046.1 GCA_023485745.1 Candidatus Martarchaeota archaeon
CGAAAAGGAAAAGCCCGTGCCTCCCCCTGACTGGTGTATTATTGCGGCATTCTTTACCGCGTCGAATATTTCCACTATCGAGTCGCCTACTGGCAGCACAAAGCATGCGCTGAGCTGGCCCAGCTTTGTCCCGGCATTCATCAGCGTTGGCGAGTTTGGCATGAACTTGAAGCTAGTTATGGCATCGTAGAACTCCATCTCCAGCGCGCCGGCCTCCGCATCGCTCTTCCCGAAGTTCTTTTCTGCATATGCTATATAATGCGACACCCTGGTAAACAGCTGCTTTGGGCTCTCCGCAATCTTGCCGTCGGGGCCCTTCAGCAGGTACCTGGATGCAAGCACTATCAGGGTATTGATCGGCAGCTTCAGCCCGTCATCAGGTATGCCCAGCGATGCCCTGAAGGCCCTTATCTCTGCCTTCTTGTGCCTGTATAATATGTACGACTTTGCAACTGCCTGGTCCTTCAGCATTAGCGCCTTTTCAACTATGTCCTGGATCTCTTCAACATGTATTTCGTTCTTGCCAGTGGCATCTATCTCCTTTGCTATGTCTGCCGCCGAGTCCTCCGCCCTCTTCTTGAGCTCTGCCTCCTTGACGTTGCTGTCATACACGCTCTTGTATGCCTTGAACACCGCATTCTCTATCTTGGTGCGGTCAAAATCCACCCTGCTATCGTCCCTCTTTATTACAACGGTCGCCATCTTTACACCCCAATCATTTGCGAATACCTATTTTAAAACAAGCTTTAAAAAGCGAACATTTTTTGACCTTTTACTGGTGTAGCCTATTTTACTTCCACTATTCAAAAAGGCATTTCCTAGTATTTAAGTTTTATTTTACCTGCCGACGTGACACAAAATCCGGATTTGCGGAAGCGGGGCGCTATGATATGTCGCATCCGTCCTGAAATTCGCGCTTCAGGGTGCCCCACGCGTCCTTGTAAATGGGGTGCTCCTTCTTGTCAACGTTGAAGAAAAGCCATTCGAAGAATTTGCTGTCAGGTATGTTGGTGTTCGAGAGTTCGCCTATGTCGTTCTGCGACACGTTCTTCCACCTTGTCCTGCAGGCTTCCTGGTACTCCTCGCGTATCTCATCCGAATTCAGCTGCCCTGAACCCTCGGTTATTCCCCTGAACGTCTTCCAAGAGTGCGAAGAAGAGAAAGAGGCAACTATGATGGCCATGGTCCTGAGCATCTCATCCGTATACTCAACGTCGAGCGCCTCTGCGGCCTCGCCATTTGCATACAACTCCCTAGAAGATAGCTTTTTGATGCTGTTGGCGATCAAGTCATATCTTGTAAGGTTATATTTTTTAGGCATTTACTCAACCGCATTCGTAAAGCCTTTTATTCAACATCATACTAATTTATATAAAAAAATATAAAATAGTGCGTGTAAAAAATAATGCTTTACCAATGCACCATACCGTGATTTAATGGCACTGTTCAACATTTTCGGCAAAAAGGATTCCGGCAGCGAACTCATGAAGGGTCTTCCGTTCAAGCTTGTCTCAGAGTGGACTCCGTACCGCCTGTATTCAGGCAAGCGCAGCTCTTCGTCGCTCAGCATGCGCGTGAAGAACATGACTAAGGAAACGCTTCTCACCTCGGTAGTGATACAGCTTCCGGACCAGCTCAGCTTTGACGAGATCGGCGTGTCAAAGGAAAAGGAGATGAGGCTCGGCGAGCTCGCTCCGGGCGAGGAAAGGGAGCTCAGGGCGGAAGTGTTCAACAACCTAAGGGCTGACCCCGGCGAGTATACCGTTTCATTGACTGCGATAGCGCATTACAGGGACTACGGCCACGTCCTAAACGCAATAAAGAAGAAGGCTTTGATAAACGTTGTATAGCGCCGCCCGCATCACGGAAGGAAGTCCCTGTTCTTTATCTTCTCTCTTATGTAATCGTCTACGAAAGTAAGCCTCGGGCCCTGCAGCGTGTCCTGCTCCAGCTTCTTCTTTGTCTCGAGCACCTTCTTGAGCTCTGCAACCCACTCCTTGTGCCTGTTTATCCATGGGTAGTTGAGCATCTCCTGCGCCCTCTTTATGTCTACCTCGGTGGCCCTCATGGTAAGGTTCTTCAGGAAGTCGTAGTGCTCTATGTCTGCCATCGTTACGCCTATGAACCGCGCTTCCGGAGTCGCGATGTCCCTGCCGATGTAGGCAAGGTTCATGCTCCCGGTCTTTATCGTCCAGTATATGTACCAGCCCCACGCGTCGCCGTCGTTGAAAACGTACACGGGCAGGCCCTGGTCCGCAAGCTTCCTTATCAGCCTCCTGGTGCCCCTGGCCGCCTGCCCCTGCGGCGATATCAGTATGGCGTTCTCCTTTTTCCAGAAGCCGTCCTCGTTGAGCCTCTGCCACAGCGCGTCCTTCTCCACGACTATGACGTACTTTGCCTTGACGTCCACGAACTCTATGTCGTTGTCGACGTCGCTCGGTATGGCCCATCCGCTCCTGCCCGTCTTGCCGGTGTCTATTTCAATCCTGTCGTCGCCGAACCTGTCGATAACCTTCATGTTGCCCGCGAGCACGCCCTTCCTGTTGGCGTTGAGGTGCATGTACTCCCTCTTGATGCCCAGCGCGACTTCCAGGTCTTCTATAAGCGGGTTCGACTCGCTCTGCTCGTTGAATATGTTTTCGTCTATGTCCTCCCCCAGCGAATACTTCAGCTGGTAGAACAGTCCCCTTATCGTCGTGTGCAGGTTCTGCTTTACGAAATCGTGGCACTTGGCGGCTATCGCAACCGTCTGCATGAACCGCTTCGCCTGCGCCACATTTATGAAGCTGTGCTCCTCCTTCGCGCTGCCGAGCCTGAGGAATCCTTCCCTGTCGTCGTATTTTATGTTGGACCTGGACCGGGTTGTTACGGTAAATTTCGGGTTCCTCTTCATCTTTATGTCGTAGAGTATGCCGTCTCCGAACTCCTCGAGCTTGTCCTTTGTGCTGTCTGCCTTGGCCTTTCCTCCCTGCATGTTCAATCGGCCTCGCTCTTCCTGAGCTCCCTTATTATCTCCTCCCTTCTCTTGCTCTTCTTCATCGAATACTTTATCACGTCAGCCAGCGTCCTTACCGGCATTATCTTTATCCTCTTCCTCATGCTTTTGAAGAGATATACGTCGTCTGCGTTGCTCTGCGGTATTATTACGCGCCTCATGCCTGCCGCGATGGCCGCCTCGACCTTGCTGGTCACGCCCCCGACGGGCAGCACGGTGCCCCTTACCGAAAGCGACCCGGTCATCGCTATTGACTGGTCTATCGGAAGGTTTTCCATTGCCGACAGAACGCTTATTGCTACGGATATGCTGGCGCTGTCGCCCTCTATGCCCTCATAAGTCTGCAGGAACTGCACGTGTATGTCGTAGCTTGCGACGTCCCTGCCTATGTGCTTCTTTATTATCGCGCTCACGTTCTTTACCGCTTCGTTGGCTATCTTGCCGAGCTTTCCGGTAGGTATGAACTTGCCTTCGGACCTTGAGCTTGCCGGCGTTACCTCTGCGACTATCGGTATTATTATGCCGGATGAAAGTATGGAGCTTCCTACCACCGCAAGGCCGTTCACCTTGCCGATGGCGAATCCCTTCACGTTAAAGACCTTGTAGTCCTTCCTCAGGTCTATCTCCTGGTTTATCACCTGCGCCTCTATCGGGTTCGCAACGCTCTTGGCTGCGAGCACGTCGTCCGCAGTAACGAACTTCTTTTTGTTCTCTATCGCCGAGTCGCCTGCAGCCCTTATAAGCCCTCCAAGGTCCCTCAATATCAGCGTCAGCCTGCCCTTTCTGCCAGCCCTTCTCCTCGCCTCCTCGATTATCGCGTCGACCGCGCTCCTGTCGAACTCCGGTATCTTGCCGTCCTTCTTTATCTCCTGCGCAATGAACTGCACGAGCATGTTCCTGTTCTGCGCAGTGTCCGGCATGGTCGAATCCATGTATACCTCGTAGCCGTATCCCCTTATCCTAGACCTAAGCGCAGGATGCATCTTCTGTATGTCCTGCAGGTTGCCTGCCGCAACCAGTATGAAGTCGCACGGCACTGGCTCGGTCTTGACCAGCGCCCCCGAGCTCATCTCGCTCTGGCCCGTTATCGGGTATTTCTTTTCCTGCATTGCCGTGAGGAGCTCCTGCTGCGACCTTGGGTCAAGGCTGGAAACCTCGTCTATGAAAAGCACGCCCTTGTTGGCCTTGTGTATCGCCCCGCTCTCGACCCTGAGATGGGCAGGAGTGCCAAGGCCTCCGGTCTGAAGCGGGTCGTGCCTGACGTCACCGAAAAGCGCGCCTGCCTTCGATCCCGTCGCGTCTATGAATGGCGCATGGCTCTTTCCTGAATTGTCAACTATGAGCTTAGGCTCGTTTGAATCTCCCATTCCAGGAATGCCTACCCTCCTTGTAAGGCTGGTCATGAAAAGCAGCATGGATCCGAATATCATTATTCCCAATATGAGCGCCGCCAGCACAACTATCTCATAGCCCTTTATTATTCCGCTCAGCGATATTCCGAAAAGCACTATTACAAGTATAAGGACTATTGGCGTCACAAGCGACGCGCCCTTGCCAAGCGCCATCCTGCCGTTCAGCCTCTCCCTCTGGACTATCTGCCTGCCCTGCCCGTCTCCCATCTTTTCCGCCGCCTGCGCATCGGGATACGTCTTGACATCCTTTACTATGGGCATGTTTTCGTCGTTTGCATTCCTGTACACGAGCACGTCCTCAAGGTCCCCCGCAGGCAGCAGCTCCGCCATGGCCTGCGCCAGCATTGTCTTTCCTGTTCCGGGCTCGCCTATGAGCAGCACGTTCCTTCGCTGCTTCGCTGCCCTCTTTATTATCTCAACCGCCCTCTTCTGGCCGATCACCTGGTCTACCAGCTTTCCGGGTATCTTGATATCAGCGGTTGTCTTGAAGCGTAACTCTGCCATCCTTTCACTCGCAACTGGTCAAACTATAGCAAATTCAGAATTTAAATAATTTATGCCTTTTGGCTTAAAACATAATAAAATCTGTCATACTTGTAGGTGCCCTTGGCCAGTCTTGCAGCCATGTTTGCGTGGTACCTGATCCCCTTGGAGAAGAGCGTCCCGTCCCTTATGCTGCCGGCAAGGCGGTCCACGCCATTTTTGAGTATGTTGTTCCTAGTGCGCGGGCCGTCGTAAACAAACTCTTTTACCGGCTCAAGGCCGCTATCCCTTATCATCTTTTCCCACATGGCGTAATTGCTGCCCGCGCTGTTTTCTACGAATAATATCCTGCCCCCCTTGCTGAGATGCGCACCTACGCCGGCGTAAAATTCCCTGTGCACTCTCCATCCGGGGTCTATCGCTATGAGGTCGTTCTTGTATTCCTTTTCCGAGCCGTTGAAGTGCGGCGGATTGCTAACTACAAGGTCCCAGACCTGGTTCGCAGGCACGCCCTTAAGCCCGTCCGACACGAATGCATCCACCTTGCCTCCAAGGCCGTTTTGCTCTATCGTATACCTGCAAAGCTCTATGGCCTCTGGGTTTATGTCGACCAGGCATAGCCTGTCGCAAAGCCCGTTTGCAAGGAGAGAGAATCCTATAAGCCCCGGGCCGGAGCAGAACTCGCATATGGTGCCTACCTTCCCAAACATCCTTTTTACAATCGGGACAAAATCGTGGCCGAAGCTTGTGGCGCCTCCGTTAAGCCTGGGTATATAAAATGCTTTTATGCCGTTGTATTCTTCGAACTTGAGCTTTTTTTTGTCCATCAATCTGACCACAAGATATTTGTCCAAGTTACATTTATATCCTTTTATCTCAAATTACCACTAGTTTTAGCATGCCTTACGAATGCATTTTTGTCATACCAGCGAGGAACGAAGAGAAAAGCATAGAGGAAACCGTGGGCAGGGTCTGCACGGCAATGGAGCAGGCCTTCGGCTCGTTCATGGTAGTTGTAGTTGACGCCTCTTCTACCGACAGCACCCCGCGGATACTCAAAAGGCTTGCAAAAGAAAACAGCAGGCTGGACGTAATTTCAGGCACGCAACCGCACCAAAAGGGATATGACATACACTGTGCGTTCATGAAATACGACTCCTCGATATACGGCTTTTTAGACTCGGACACGCCAGAGATGTCGCAATACATATTGCCTGCGTCAAACCTCATAAAGTCCGGATACGACGTGGTGATAGGCTCCAGGTATAAGGGCGGGGCGAAGCTTGACAGGCCCAAGTCGAGGGTTGTGGTATCCGGGCTTTACAACAAGACGATCAATGCTATATTCGGCGACGGCATATCCGATCACCAGTGCGGTTTCAAGCTGTTCAGCAAGCGTGCTTGGTCCGCAATCTCGCCGCTTGCGCACGAGAAGAAATGGCCATGGGACACAGAAGTCCTGCTAATAGCCAAGGGCATGGGCATTAAGGTGTACGAGATGCCCATATCCTGGCGGGACTCCAGGGGGCGCACGCCAATCGAGAACATCCTAAGAGTTGCATCTGACGCTTCAATATTCATACCCGCTACGCTGAGGATGATATACCGGTTTAAGATATCTCGCCATGGCCTTAGGAAGTAGTTACGGCCTTATCACCATTAGCCTTTTGTACGGCGGGTAAGTGTCGTTCGCAGTAAATACTACGCTATAGCCGCTTGTCATGTTGTCCAACACGCAGTTTTCGAAAGAAGTTGTATAGGTCGGCGAAAGCGAAAGGCCCAAGGATCCTCCCACAACAAAATAAGTATTTCCCTGCGACGCGATTGAAGCTATGTTCTCCGCGCTGCAATTGTAGAGCGCTGTGATGTTGTACCTATAATTGGTAAGAAGGTTTGCCTCATTTGCGAAGTATGTGCTGGTATAATATGTTGCGTTCGGATGCATCACGGCAAACCTGTCGAACATGTTTAGGGAATATACCGAGCTCCGGTAAAACGAAGAGTCGTAAGACTGCTGATACAGGGACACAAGGACTATAGCCACTAGTACTACCGCACCGGCGATTTTGGCGTAATCCCTGCCTGACTCGAGCAGCCGCTCTATTCCAAGCGCAGATACTACGGTAACAGGCAGCACAAGCAGCGTAGCATACATGAGCCTGTCGCTTATCATCAAGAGCCTGAATCTGCCGCCCATGCTGATCCACCCGTCAGGAAAGAAAAACAGCAGCAGCAGGTCGAACAGCAGCATCGCCGCGAAGAAGCCCCGATACCTAAACTTTTTTGCGAATGCCAGTATTGCAATAAAAACAGGGAGCGCATAGCCCAGGATGGAAAAGCTTATCAAGTTGAAGTAGGCGTACTCCACCTTCTGCCCGGAAAAAACGTTGAAAAGCATGCCTATGTAAGTGAGCGGAGAGCCGCTGTCGAACTCGAGCAGCACATTGCCAAAAAGCCTTAGATATGTCGGATATATGCCAGGTGTCATCGCAATGTTTATTACTGAGGCGCGCTCTACGTCCGGGTAAAGCAAGAAGTTGCCAGAAGCCGCAAGGTAATAAATTCCTGTAATAGAAAATGCAACCAGAAATCCAAGTATTATTAATGAAAGGCCGAAGCCGTCTCTTGCAAGACTGAACTTGCGGGCAATGGCCCTGTATGCGTACAGCAGCGCCAAAAAGATCATCATGCTGGACACTATGGGGTTGGTAAGGTAACCGAGCCCTATAAAAAATCCGGCAAGTAGCGGGTACAGCTTACTGTGCTTACCAATACCGATCCGTGGCGCGGTGCGTCCATGCCTGCGCACCGCATTTGCAAGCCGGGCATCGCTTTTAAGCCAGAAGTATGCCCCGGCAGTAAGCATCGCCATGGCGGGCACGAATGGCTGTACCTGGTCCGAAAATATTATATTGAGTGGGAAAAATGCAAATATTGCTGCGCCTATTAGCGCCGCCCTTTCATTTGATATCTCCCTTATTATGAGATACAAAAACGCAGCCTCTACTGCGGACATCGCAATAACGTAAAATATGCTGCCTTCAACTGAAAATCCGGCAAGCCCGCCCAGAAAAATTTCCGGGTATATGAAGCCACTGTAAAACGAGAACATCACAGCCGGATTGAATATTCCCAGGCTGTAATTAGAAAAGTTGGCATTCTGGTACATGCTAAAATTTGGGCACATGCCATTTTGCGTACAGCCTGAGATTATGTTTAGGTAAAAAAGCTCATCAAACGTGTTGCCGAAAACAGGCCCGGTGTAAAAATACATCCTTACGGCGATTACCAGGAGCATGATCAAAACAACCTGTATCCGCCAGTCGTGCAGCAAATCCTTCAAGCTGCATTTGCTTCTTCCTCTGTGCCTGCCCCCGGAGCTGACCCGTCTGGCATTCGACCCTGCGCCCATCGCCCTTTTCACCTTCACCTTTAGCAAATACTTAAATAATAGTCATATTAATTACTAAATATTGGAGTTAAATATATTAGGCTGATATGTTGAGTGGCACAAAGCGCATCAGTGCGCAATCCGCAATGGAGTACATGACCACATACGGATGGGCCATACTGCTCATTGCAATAATGATTACGCTGCTCTATTTCTACATAACAGTACCATACGCGATAGCTCCCAACTCGTGCATATTTTCCATAGGCGCAAGCTGCAACGACATGGTGTTCGGCACAAGCCCATCGCACGCCACGGAGATAGGCCTGTTCCTGTCAAACAGCCAGCCATATCCGATACTTAATCCGTCTTTGACTGCAAGCATCAACGGCAAAAACTATACCTTTGCAAATGATTGCAAGCCAAACTATGTGCTTCCGGGCGGAGAGATGATATGCATACTGCCTATGCCGATATCCTCATCCCTGAACCAGTTCTTCACCGGCAGCTTCTATCTGAATGCAAACTACTGCGGCCTCGCCGCAATTTCGTCATCGAAATCGTCATGCGCTTCGGCTCCCGTCCAGACCTATCAGGGCAGGTTCACGGCACACGCCGAGCCGCTTGTAAAACCAAACTACTACGTCACGCTCTCAGTCGAGAACACAACCAATCCTTCCGACAACGCGCGGGACACACTTACAGCCAGGGCCTTCATGCTCGGATATCCTCTTTCCGGAGCAGATATCAATTTCTATGCAAACTTTACTGATGGCGCCTCAGCTACGCCGCCATACACCATAAATCCGAATGTAACTACGACAGGCACATCAGGCATCGCACAGAGCTATATATGGGGCACAAAGCAGGGCCTGGTAAATGTAACCGCAAATTATCTCGGCGCTACGGCCACGCAGCAAATAAATTTTGTGGCGGTCACTCCTACAGAATTCGACGTATGCAATTCAAACACGATGCACAGCGGCAACACTGTAATAGTGGTAGACGGAAAGGCCTACACCTGCAGCAAGATAACAAACAAGCCGCCTCTGTTATCTTGCAACTCAACGAATCCCTACACCTTCACGAAGTACCTTTATGTCAGCCCGGGGATCAGGGCTGTGTTCAACTACGTCGACATAAACGGCGTCAAATACCCGTCGCCGTCCGGCACAATAACAGTGTACAACTGCACGAAGCCAATTGTGATAGCAAACTACACAGACCAGTATGAATTCAACGAATACGCAAATCCGACATACAACTACTCTGTTAATGGAGGCGAGGTAAACGCCTCGCCATTAAACGGCGCAGTGCCGTACAACCTTACCGTAACGCCTTCAGGCACTACAACGTACTACCACTATCAGGCATGGTTCAATGCAAGTGCGCAGATAAAGATATCTGAACAGGCCAACGCGACGCCTTCGCCGGGATGGGTGTTCAACTCGTGGACCTGCGGCATAAATACATACAATTCAAGCGCAACCTGCTACTCAGGCACTACAGGCACAGAGACAATATCGATGCAGGGCGCAATAAACGAGACTGCGAACTTCTGGGCGAACCTGCAGATGCTTGTATACCCGTCGCAGCCCAACCAGCTCAGCACGGGAGGCGCGACAGCGCCTTCAGGCATTACGTCATATCCTTACGGCACCGCGGTGCAGATAACCGCGACCAACAATCCCGGCTTCGAGTTCCACGAATGGCAGGGAACCAACCCGAACAGCTACACTGGCACCGCCAATCCCACTACCATAGACATGTACAACCCCATAACTGAGAACGCAATATTCAACGTTTCGCTTCTCATGGTTGTGTACCCTTCAATGGCAGGCACCGTGATTCCAAGCGCAGGCGCACACTACTACCCATACGGCACAACCGTCGCGATAAACGTTTCTGGCATCTCCTCCGTAAGCTACATGCGCGATGTACACAGCAATGGCACCGCAGTTGGCAATCAGAATAATACAGGATTATTTGTGCCTCTGCAGGGCGTAGAAAGCGCACTCGAATCCGAAATCATAAAATACGCCTCAGCTACGCTGCTTGCAGACCCCGTATTTGCCGTAATATGCAAAAACGACTGCAACGCTACCACGGCGGCATGCCCATCCGGGCAGTCGTGCGTAAATGGCGGGCTGCATTGCTGCAATTCGGTATGTTCGACAAAAGCGGATATTTACTACTGCGAGTCTACGACAACAGCATCAACAACATCACCTACGACTTCTGGCACCACTACTTCAGTTACATCAACCTCTACAACAACCGTGCCTCCTGCCCCGAACGACTACATATTCCACAACTGGACCTGCTCAGGAACAACGTGCTACCAGGGTACTTACGGTTTGGCATCTGTTACGCTATACACTCCAATCGTAGAGCAGGCAAACTTCAACGTCAGCGCGGTTGTAACTGCAAACCAGAGCGATTTCGGGACTGTGAGCCCGGCCACTGGCTACTACAGGCCGGGTTCGACCATTACTTTGAGCGCAGCTGCGGCTACGTCTCCAAGCCCGGGATACTCGTTCCACAACTGGACCTGCACCACAACCTCTGGAGAGACATGCTATTCAGGCACTGGCAACCCAGAGACAATAACGGTAGGCATGTATCCATTCACCGAGCAGGCCAATTTCTGGATAAACCTGCAGATGATAGCATCCCCATCGGATGGCGGCACCACATCGCCAGGAGTTGGAATACATTCGTATCCGTATGGATCTGCAGTCACGATAGATGCCACGGCAAACCCCGGTTGGGCGTTTAAAAACTGGACATGCTCAGGCAACGCTTGCTATTCCGGCACAGTGCAGTCAACAACCATCAATACATACGGTGCAATAGAGCAGACGGCACATTTTACCTCGACTACAACATCTACGACGACTTCAACTACAACGTCCACAACCACTTCAACAGTCGTTACAACTACGGCTATATATCTGTGCGCTCAGTACAATGAATCATCTTCAGCAACTCCGAATAATGGTAAGTTACCAATCTACTGCGGCGACCCTCAGCCCAACTTCTGCGCAGCCGCAGCCTTCGGAGGATACCTATACGACTATAATTTCACTACCACCTATGATTCATCTAACGGCGGAGTGGTTGGCGAGCAAACATCCGCCCAGACGTGCGAAGCCGCCTACGAAGCCAGCAGCCCCGCCGGAATTGTCGGAATAATATCCGTTACCACTACATCTTCAACCCCCGCACCACTCGATGGCGGCACATATACCAAGTATGGCAATACCGGATTCAACAGCGGGTCAGGAAGTTTCTCATCATCAATTTCGTACACCGTTCCTAGTGGCGGCGCAGAAGTATTGTATGTTGCGGCAACCGGTAACGGCAACCTTGATTCATTCAGTCCAGGTTCTATCGGGCTAAATGCCGGTGAATGCACATATGATGTATTGAAGAATACGACAAGCTTCCCGGAAGGCAGCGGCCTAGACACATATGGTGGAGGAGGAGGCATACTCCTTGCAAACTGCACGATACTTTCTCCAGGCACGTATTCTTTCACTACCTATTATACTGGGGGTAACGTTTACTGGGCTCAGGCCGCCTACGTATATAAAATAAGCTGAAGAAAAGGCTATTGTGCCTATGCAATCTGAGCGCACGGGACAGCAAGCTTTTAATATGCTTAAGTTCAGAATATCTGATGTGGATTTAACATGGCCGTGCAAAGCAGTAATTATATGCAGCGTACCATAGCGTTGGAATTGCCGAAAAAGGCTTCAAGCGATGTAGACTACTTCATTGAAGCGATATCAAACCATCATGAAAAGAAGGGCGTTTTGCGTAAAATGCTCCGGACTGCCAATTCTATACTAGTTGGTAAAGACACTAAAAACGGCAAGCTCAGCATAACCGAAGAGTACGCGAATGCCATACAGAGGAACTTCGGTAATAGCAAGTACAACGTCGCGCTGCATTCGTCCAAGGAGCACGAAGGCATCAGCCTGCTCCAATGTTCTGTACTAAATTCAAACTTTGCCGGGGAGTGCAAGAAGGAAACCGTTGCGCGATACATAAATGAGAATATACCCCTCATACTCATAAACAAGGACAGGCATTTCCTTGTGGCTGGCTACTCGATTTACGGAGAAAACATTGACAATCTCAAACTTAATCTGATTTCGCCCGCAGTACAACAAGGCAAGCACATGTTTTTTTTTGCGACCTACGATTCCATAGTCTCGGAAAGCAGCATACTGATTGCAATATCTCAAAGGGAAGCAACCGCAGTCAGGAGCGATGGAATCGATCTTCTAAAGGGAAGAACGAACATAAGGCCCATAATGTGAGGCCGTAGCCAGCTCATTTTGTAAAACATCAAACTGCGCCTGTAGAATTGTCGATTTTGAAAGCATATAAATATCTGAAAAATGCTAACAGTTATTCAATGGTGAAACATCATGCCATCAATTGTGATTAAAATCGATCAAAACCAGGCCGCAACCAGTGCCGGAGCACCTTCCGCAAGCCAAACTACGCAGAATGCCCCGCAACAGTCTGCGAAGCAGAATCTAGGCGAAGATGCGAAGCAAGCCGCCAAGGAGCACTCTACCGAGGTTCCAAAGCAAGATACTACTGAGGACGTAGAAGCAAAAAGGAACAAGCAGCTGCTTAGGCATAGCGATGAAGCAGAAAACCACAAGAAAAAACTGTCAAAGGCGCTGAGCGCACTTTCCCACGAGGCAATGGCAAGCATAACATTATTTCCGCTGTTCGGCACAGGGCTGATAGTAGGCAGTGCGCTTCTGCTGCCGGCGCTAGCAGCCGCAGGAACACTTTTTACATTTGTCGGCTTGGCATCAATAGCATACGGAATATACTCGCACTTCAGCAAAAGGCACAAGATAAAGAAGTTGATAAGGGAAACTGACGAGATACCAGACTCGGAAAAGAAAACGCTAAAGAAGTCGGTAATAAGAAATGGCGCAAAGAGGTTCGGCGGGCACTTCCTAGAATTCGGAGGGTTTGCCGGAGCTGCTGCGGCTGTATCCTTAACCGGATTGGCAGCTACCCTTACGCTCGGAATAAGCCTGCTGGGGGGCGCGGCGGTTATAGGCATAGGCCATGCGATAGCCAAGAGCAGCCACAACGGCATAAAGGACGCAGTCGAGCAGGCATACAAGCCGTAAGCACTATTAATCTCAAATAAAGGGCAGCAGCCGCAGGAACTGCTGCGCGGCATACTAATCTCATCGCAAAATAACGCTATTTTTCAGCATGCAATATGCAAGTTTCCCGCTAAGAAAGCAATTTAAATGTTCTGATGGAAATAAATCTGGTAATTCCATGGACTACAGCATAGTCGGAGGCTCGATGCAGATTCTAAACATAAACCTGAAGACAGGAGACAAAATCTATGTAGACGGCGGAAAGGTTGCAAGCAGGAGCGAAGACGCGCAGATGAACGCCAAGTGGGCAGGGGGCGCAGGCTTCCTCAAGGGCGTGGAGATGGCATTTGCGGGAACTACGACGTTTTTGCTTGAAGTGACCGGACAAAGCGACACCAGCACGGTTGCAGTTTCAGGAGACATTCCAGGAAAGGTCAAGGCTATCGAGCTTAAAGAAGGCGAATCTATATATGTTGAGCATGAAGCATTTCTTGCCACTAACGACCCTAGCAAAATAGATGTGACGGCATCGGCCCGCGGGCTGCTGGCCGGCACCGGCCTGTTCCTTGAAAAGTTTAACGGCCCATGCATGGTTTTTGTACATGTGGCGGGCGACATAATAGAGTATGATCTCCAGGACGGCTATACTATGCTTATAGACCCAGGGCACCTGGCCACATTCAGCGGCAACATGCAGATACATTTTGCTCCGGTCGGAGATATAAAAGCCGAGCTGTTCGGGCATGAGAATCTCATCATGGGTAAGTTTACGGGCCCTGGAAAAATAATAATGCACAGCGTTTCAAGGCAGAGACTCGCGGCCTCACTGGGAAGGGGCAATCCTCTTCCTAACCAGGGCGTGGGCCCTGGAGAAGGGCCAAGGGGCGGCCTTGCGGCGGGGCTGGCCGCGGGCTTTCTTGGCGGAGAGCGCAAGGGAGGATTCAAGCTCTAATACAGCGCGCGCCATATAAGTGCCTATGCCATGTGCCATAGCATCCTGCCTAAAAACCTGGCTAGCAGGCACAAGAATTTGGCATAGGCGAAGCACCAATTCGGCCAGCGCGCGCCACGAAAGATTTATAAATCTATCATAAGCTATTTAATCAGTTTGCCTGCATTCGCGGTGTTTTTTCACGCCAACCAATTCAAAACCCCGGGGAAAGAGGTCTGCAAAACCTTCCGAAAAAGCTCAGCAGGAACTGGAGCGTGCGGCACTGAATGCCGACGTTAAAGAAATAATCAAAAACAAGTTCAGCTGCGCTTCTGCATCAGATGTTGATAAAATAGAGGAATTAATAAATTCGACTGCCGTTGCGGCGCTGGAAACCATGCGCCTGCGCTCCTCCGCTTCTGCCTCGAAGGAGGACGAGGCTGCAATGATAAAGGACCTGAGCTACGGCATAATACCTAATTCCGTTCTCTACAAGAACAAGCCAAAGAACGCAAAGGGCATGCTAAGGTCAGATGCGCAGTC
>JAMCZL010000012.1 GCA_023485745.1 Candidatus Martarchaeota archaeon
AGGATTCTTGACCTTTCTTTTATCCCTGGCTCCTTGGTCTTCCTGTCCTTGACTATTTCTATGCCTATCATGAGCCCTATGCCCCTTACGTCCCCTATTATTTCGTATTTTTCCTGCATCTCGGTAAGACGTTTCATTATTGCCTTGCCCTTCTCTGTTACTAGTTTGTGCAGCACCGCCTTGTTTTTTATAACGTAATCGATAGACGCGTTCGCAGCTGCTACTGATACCAGGTTTCCGCCGAATGTATTTGCATGGGCTCCTGCAGGAATGTCGCCGAGTTTCTTGCTTACGGCAGTGACACCCATAGGGAAACCTCCTGCTATGGATTTTGCCATTGTGTACATGTCGGCAGTAACCCCGAAGTTTTCAAGTGCCAGAAACTTGCCGGTGCGCATGTAGCCAGACTGCACTTCATCGGCAACCATGAGTATCCCGTACTCGTCTAGCACCTTTTTGAGCTCCTTGAAATAATCTAGGGGCGGAACCACATAACCGCCTTCGCCCTGTATCGGCTCTATGAAGAATGCGGCTATCTCCTTCGGATCAACTTCCTTAGATAGAGGGTATTTCTTTATGTAGTCTATGCATGCAAAGCCGCAGCCGGGATATTTTTCATTGAACGGGCATCTGTAGCAGTATGGAAAAGGCACGTGTATTGAATTCGGGAACGGGCCAAAATGGCTTCTTTGCACGTATCTGGATGCCGTAAGCCCGAGGGCACCCTTGGTTCTTCCGTGGAAAGCGTTATAGAAAGCCATTGTATACTGCCTTCCTGTCATTACGTTAGAAAATTTCAGCGCCGCCTCGTTGGCCTCTGTGCCGGAATTTGATAGAAACAGCTTTCCGTATCCGCGCGGCATCATGCTGATCAGCTTTCTTGCGAATACAGTCGGAAGTTTGGCATAGTAGTCCGTAAATGCCGGGTGTATTAACTTGTCTATTTGAACCTTTGCTGCTTCGCGTATCCTTGCGTTGGCATTTACTCCGAGGTTGTAGACCGATATGAAGCTTGAGAAGTCTATAAACTTGTTACCGTCAAGATCGTAGACAAAATCGCCGTCGCCGTGGTCTGCTACAAATGGGAAGTCTTCTTTTGTGGTCGTCAAAAAAAACTTCTTGTCGTCCGCTATCACGTCCTTGGCTCTTTTAGATATTTTTATCATTTTCTCATCCTGTGCAGATATTTAGAATAGCCTATTAGCGCAGCCAGTGCCCTTGAGGCAGTGTTTGGAGAGTCGTATACTGGTATGCCGGAGCGCTCCATCATCATCTTGTGCACTGCAGTATAGGATCCGCCTATGCTTACGACGACCATCGGCTTTTCCATGGTGGTGCCGTAGTGTATCAGTGTGGATGCAACGCGCGAATCTGCCCCGGGGGTCTGAAACAGTGTTATCGCCATTATCGCGTCTATATTTGGGTCTTTTGATATTATGTCCAGGGTGGCCGAGAACCTTTTGTCATCTGCATCGCCGGCCATGTCTATAGGCATGTTCACGCCCACAATAGGCGGCAGGGCCTTCTTCAGTGCCTTTTTGGACTCTTCTGAGAGCTCTGCAAGCTGCAGGCCGTTTGAATATAGGGAGTCCGTTCCGACTACGCCAACTCCGCCGCCATTCGTCATTATTGCAATCCTATTGCCGGTGCATTTTGGCTGCGAGACAAATATTTTTGAGAATGACACAAAGTCCTGAATGTCATCCGCCCTTATTAACCCGAACTGCCTGAATACGGCGTCGTATGCTTCGTAGCTGCCGGCAAGCGAAGCGGTATGCGAATGCGCGGCCTTTGACCCTGCTTCTGTCCTGCCGCCCTTCAGAACCACTATTGGCTTTTTCAGCGTTGCCTTCTTGGCTGCTTCTATGAACGCGCGACCCCTTTTAACGCCCTCTATGTAGTATAGGATGACTTTTGTGTCTTCGTCTTTGGCAAGATAGTTTAGTATGTCCGTCTCGTCTATTACCGAGGCGTTTCCGTATGATATGAACTTCGAAAGGCCGAAACCCTCGTTTGCTATTATGTCTAGGGTAGAGCTTCCCACTGCACCGCTTTGGGACACGAAACTTACTCCGCCTATGCTCGGCCTGTCTATCTTGAATGTGGGAAGGAACAGCGTATCAACCCGCGACTTAAGGTCCATTACGCCAAGGCAGTTGGGCCCCAGCAGCGGTATCTTGTACTTGTTTGCAAGGTCTATGAGCTCCTGCTCAAGCTTTACCTCCCCGATTTCTGCATAGCCGCTGCTCACTACGACTATGCTCTTTACCCCGGCTTTATGGCATTCAGTAATTAATTCTGATGTAAATTTTGCTGGTATTGCGATAACTGCCAAGTCTATTGGTTTCTTTATTTCGGTAATGTTGCGGTACGATTCGAGACCAAGAATTTTCCCTGCAGCATTTGCATTAACGGGATACAGCTTGCCGGAATATCCGACGTCTAGATAGTTTTGCAGTATTACATGCCCTACCTTGTCCGGGTTTTGCGATGCGCCTACAATTGCCACGCTCTTGGGGTTCATCATTATGGCAAGCCCTTTTACCTTATCTGCATCGCTAAGAATGCCGTTATTTTCTTGCTTGACTTTGTCAGGTGCCATTTTGATTACCTCATTAACCTAAGGTCTACAGCGCAATAGCCGCCTTCGTATATTATTACCGGATTAAGGTCCAGCTCCTCTATTTCCTTGTGATCTAATATGAATTTTGAAACCTTTAGCAGGAGGTTGGTAAGCATTTTCCTGGATTGCTCGTCGGGGGCTATTATTTTGCCTGACTTTAGCTGGTCTAGCATTTCGTTTGCGTCGTATTCGTTTATTGGGCATACGCGGATGGCAACGTCCTTAAACGTCTCAACGTAAATGCCGCCCAGCCCGACAAGGATAAGCTTGCCGAATTGCTCATCGGTCTTGCCGCCCACTATGATTTCCTTGTCGCCCTTTACCATCTTCTGGACGAGTATTTTGTAGGGCTTTATTTTCTGCGCTTTTGCTGAAAGATCTTCGAATGCGCCTTCTATGTCTGCCGGCTTTGACAGGCCGAGCCTTACGAGTCCGCTTTTTGACTTGTGCAGCGCCTTTTCCGAGATTACTTTCATTGCAAGGGGTTCTCCCCCATGGGAAAATTCAATCGCTTCTTTGGCGCTGCTCACGTATTTTGCTTCGGCGGCTTTGATTTCATATGCGCCGAGCATCTTGTAAGCTTCCACGTAGTCTACGAGTTTGCCTGGCAATATATACACCTATTTGTTAAACCTTCTATTGATTGCCTTATAGGGCTATTATCCCCATCTCCCTGAGTATCAGGAGCACCACCACTATGAGGAGTATTGCAACCATTACCTTGACGCGCTTGCTGCGCATCTTTTTGACCTTGACTAGCATGTTCTCTAGCTCTTTTATTTCGGATTCCTCCGAGTTTGCAGGTTTGGGCTGCATTTTGGGTGGGCTGCCTTGTGCCTTTGTAGGGATCTGCACTTGAGAGGGCAGAGGCTGTGGGATTTGCGGCTGTACTGCCGCGCTTGGAGTTTTATCTGCCGTGATTTGAGCATCAGTAGAAGGCTGCGCTGATTGGGCGTGCACCTGTGAGGCAACAGAAGGCTGTTGTGCAGCCTGCTGCGGCAATTCGGCCTTGGCTTCTTGCGGAGGTTCGGGTATCTTTCCGCTTTTGCTCTGCATGAACCCTTTCTCTGTGAGTGACAGATCAAGCTTGCCGTTCCTGAAGTCGGCACTTATGTATTCCTGTGCCAGCATCTTGTTCAGCCGCATGGCCATATCGAAAGGCCTTATGTTGACCGATGCGGTCAGGTCATTTAGCCCGCGCCTTCCGGCTGACATTTGATTCAGTATCGCGAGGTCCAGCTGGTCGAAATTGGCTACTGATTTGGACTTTGCATCGCCCAGCAGCTTGTTTCCCAAGTCAGTTATCTTTATGGCGTTTTGGCCGGGCGATATTGAAGTGAAGTCCACAAGGCCCTTAAGTTTCAGGGAACCTAGCATATTTGATCCGTCAAAGAATGATGAATTTACCAAGCCCCCGAATTTCTCGACAGTCGTGGACGGCGTAATTTTGCTTAGAGCCATGAGGTCCATAAAATTTATCTCGTCAGCCATAGCAACCAGTCCAGATTCGACAACACTAGATATTGCAATAAGAATATTTATATAATTTTATTGAAAATAGCACTTGCTTTATTTTTATTAAGTTGCAGATTGGTATAAATGAAACTCAGGTTCCTTGGCGGTGCCAGCGAGGTGGGCAGATCCGCCATATTGATTGATGACAAGCGCAGGATAATGCTTGATTATGGCATAAAAATCGACGACGTAACGGATTATCCCGTATCGATTCCCGATATAGACGCGGCGATAGTCAGCCATGCGCATCTGGACCATAGCGGATCTCTGCCCCTGCTTTACAAAGAAATGTCGATACCGACATTCGGCACGGCTCCAACGCTCAAGCTCTCAAACCTTTTGCTTGAGGATTCGCTCAAGCTTTTTAAGAAGAACCATGTTCCCCCAAAATTTCACAAAAGGCAGCTTAATGACCTGCTCAAGCACTACATAAGCGTAGAATATCGCAGGAAGGTAAACTTCGGCAACTATGATATTACCTTCTACGACGCTGGCCACATAACAGGTAGTGCTATCACCCTCGTTGAAAGACCGCGCGGCAAGGATACAAAAAGGATAGTTTATACGGGCGACTTTAAGATTGCACCGCAAATGCTACATGCCGGCGCGGAAGTAGTCAAAAGCGACCTGCTGATAATAGAATCGACCTATGCTGGCAAGAGCCACCCCGACCGCGGGGAACTGATAAAAAAATTCGTAGCAGAAATACGCGATGTCCTTGAGAGTGGGGGAAACGCGTTGGTGCCGGCGTTTGCTGTTGGGAGAAGCCAGGAATTGCTGGCCGTGCTTTACAAAAATGGCCTTGCAGATGTGACATATGTTGATGGCATGTCAAAAAGCGCGACGTCTATAGTTTTGGAGTATCAGAATTATATAAATAACAAAAACCTGCTTAGCGGGGCAGCCAAGAGCGTCAACTGGGTTGAAGACTATGAAATGAGGAACGACGCTCTGAACCAGCCTTCGGTAATATTGACAACCGCGGGCATGCTAAACGGCGGTCCTGTGTTAAACTACATAACCCGGCTGAATTCCAGGTCTAAGATATTCTTAACGGGATACCAGGTTGAGGGTACCAATGGCAGGCTGCTGCTGGAAAACAAGAAGCTCAATATTGACAACAGCAAAGTAGCGATTAAGACGCCCGTCAGCTTTTATGATTTTTCTGCACATGCAGACAATAACGACCTTTACGAATTTATAGAAAAAAGCTCTCCGAATGCCATTGCCTGCGTGCATGGTGACAGCACGAGGGTATCGGAATTCGTCGAGAACCTCAGGGGCATGGGATTCGATGCATACGGGCCTAAGGTAGGAGATTCGATAGATATAAACGATTAACTTTTAAAATATTGAATGGCTGTGGTATCATGGATAGCGGAATACTTTGCATATCCCTTGGAGGGAGCGTAATATCTAAAAAGGATGGTCCGAACGTGCAGTATGTGGACAAATTTGCAGAACTGATTGCAAAGCACAGAGACAAGAAACTTATAATAACCGTGGGCGGAGGCTATACCGCCAAGGCGTATGTCGAAGCCTCTAGGGGATTTACCTCGAACAACTTTTTGCTGGACGAAATAGGGATAAATGCCACCAGGATAAATGCGATGCTTGTACGTAACGCGATAGCAGCTAGAACCGACGGCGTTTTCCATAGCATACCTATCGACGTTGAAGGGATAAGGCGCGGCATAGAGGTCAGCAGAATTGTTGTGCTCGGAGGGCTTGTGCCGGGCATAACCACGGATGCTGTTTCCATAATAGCCGGGGAGCTTGCCGGCAGCAAGACCCTGATAAACGTAAGCAACATAGCATATGTATACGACAGGCCTCCGGAGGAGCAGGGAGCCAAAAAACTCGAGAAGATGACGCACGAGGAGCTCATAGGGTTGGCCACAAAGTATGACCAGAGAATAGCCAGGTCTAACTTTATATTCGATCTTGTAGGGGCAAAGCTTGCAGGAAGGTCCAAAATGAGCATATTCTTTGTAGACGACAGCATAGACGAACTGGGAAAGCTGCTCGAAGGCAAGAGGCACAGCGGCACGGTTGTTGAAAGCGACTGAACGCTGCAAACCGGGTATTTTAAAACATCAAAATTTCATTGATATTTTGCAAATTTTAGCAGCTGCTTTTAAACGTTTCGAATAAATCAAGATTGATGAAGATACGAATAAGCGGGTATTTGATGCTTCTCGCGGCCATAATAACTACCGCGTCTACGCCGATACTCTACAAGCTTGGAAGCACAATTTCTTTCATAGAGCTAGCATTCATGATATCGCTTGTAGGTACGATCATATCGCTGTTTGTTGTGCTTTTGAGGCATACGTGGAAGCAGGTTGTTGAGCGCTTCAGCAATGCAAAGCAGTTTCTGCATGTAGCCAGCTTCGGAATTCTCACATACGTACTTATAACCATAATATTCAGCTATTCGACGCATTATGTCAGTGCGGACTTGACAGCCATAATTTACAGGACATGGCCCTTGATGGTCGTTGCACTCGCGCCTATAATGATGCGCGAAAAGATCAACAGGTATGATATTGCAGGAGTAGCAATCGGCTTTTCCAGCCTGCTCATAGCCATTGGTGCCGGATCCGGGATAGGCATACCGATTGCTGCGCTGCCGTTTGTCTTGATACTGCTGCTTTCAGCGCTGTTCGACGCAGTGGCTTCGGCAATATCAAAAAGATACAACTATGAGATAACAAGCTCGCTTTTCATATACAACTTCGTTGCGCTTGTAATATTCCTTCCGGTAGCTGTGCTTACAAATTCCATAAATACCTCATCCATAGGCGCCTACGGATGGGCTGCGATACTCTTGCTGGGCGTGGTTCAAAATGTGCTGCTGACGTTCTTCTTTGTGGGGTCGTTCCGCATGGTAAAGACATCCATAGCGAGCAATGTGTACGTGCTTAGCCCCTTTATAACCATGGTGCTTGGTGCGGCGGTGCTTGGTGAAGCAATCTTGCCGTACTATCTTATAATAGCTCTAGGAGTGCTGATTGGCATAGTCGTTCAGAGGTCCGCACCCAAAACCGGCAACTATATAGCAGAAGACAAAGAGGAAGGCAAAAAGTTATCCATATATGACATAACAGGCGCCTTTGTAAACACCAGGAACAGCGCCATATATAACGCCATGAAGGGCGACGGGCGCGTCCTGGCGTTTTACAAGAAAGGAGTGGCAGACGCATTCGAAGCGGCACTTGGAGGCAGGTTTCCGAGTGATGGCGGCGAGGGAGGACTGGTGTTTACGGACAAGGCGCATGGAGGAAATGTTACAGGCGATGAGCTTGAATTTGTCAGGGATATTATGGGCTGCAACGAAAACGACTGCATATTCATAGGCGCTGGCAACCCGAAATACATAGAGCGCAGGTTCTACGAGATAAATAATAGGATAGAAAACAGGGAAATGCCGGAAATCAAATCAGTTCAGTAGGCCATGCAGAGGTGTCGAAGTACTTTTCAACATCCAGATTCCTTATCGGAAGATAGCCCTTTACAACCTTCTTTATAAATCCGTATAAGATTACAGGCTGGTCCTTTTTGAATACCTCCTTGTGGAAGTCTATGCTTTCTTTGATTGCGGTTTTCTCATCGGAGTAAGACACGATGGTAAAAGTCTGATCGCTTCCGGTTATCGACCACATGACCTGAAGCCTGTTAACAAGGTCCATTTCCGGACCTTGCTTGAAGTACACCGCCTTCCTTTCGGTCAGTATTCTTTCCATTATGCCGGGCTTTATCGAATGCGATTCGAAGTATGCCATGTTTGACTTGAGGGGCGGATTGGTTATTATGGTGGTAAAGCGCTTTACCAGCTCCATCTTCTTCAGGTTTAAGAAATAGTATCTTGTTATGCTTTCTTTCATGCCTATTCTTTTGCTCAGATCTCGCACGCTTATGCGTGAATTCTCATTGAGCACCTCAATTATCTTTTTGTAGACGTCTTCTATAGAGGATGTGGCTATTAGAGACCTGTCAAAAGGAACAAAACCCAATCTGGTTATTGTAACTTCTGAGGGTCGAAGGTAAATTCCGTATTCTGCAAATTTGAGCTGGATTGCCAGTTCCCATTGCGCGTATTCCTTTGTGCTCCTGGCTATTGCAAATATGAGAAGATCGAAATCGCCCTCGGTTATGGCAACGAACTGTGCAATCCTGCTGTCCTTCAGCGATTCCAGTATGTACGCTTCTGACGGCATTTTTTGGAACTTTATCCGTATGGTGTGGATAGTGGTTACCCCGAGCGCATCCGGATATAGCTCAAGGGTGTAGTGCAGGCCCAGCTTTTTCTCTAGGTCCTTTATGTATTTGGATGCAAGGTATCTCGGAATTCCGAATTTTTTGGAAATCTCAGATAGCGGAATCCTTGAGTTTACGCAAAGCTCCCTGAGTATCTTCCTTTCCATTATGTTTATTTCTTCCATCTTCGATTACCGCAGTGCCAGCTTGGCTTCAGTACATATTTATAGCGCTACACATGAAAGGCAGTATTATTGTTGCGTCTCCGTCTATTGTCACATACTTTGCTTTCTCCTTCACCTTGCCCCATGATACGGCTTCAGTAAGGCGCGCTCCAGAGAGGCTGCCGTCGAACTGTGTTGCAGTGGTTATGTATACTGCGTAGTCCAGGCCGCCCTTGAATTGGTTCCACCAGATAACATGGTGCTTGCTTATGCCGCCGCCTATCATCAGTGCGCCGGTGACTTTGTTGTCGAATGCGATGTTGCTCAGCTCGAGCTCGTCCTTTATTAGGTTGAGCTTGAAGTCGTGATCCTGGGCGAATATGGAAAGCTGCGTCCCGAATGCACCGTCAAGTATGCCGGGGTTGAATATCTTGACTTTGTGAAGGTATGCCTGCCTTAGTATAGAATCCGGAGACGGTATTCTTTTGCCGAACTCGTATATCAGTTCGCTCGCGCTGTACTCTTTTTTGTAGTCCTTTGAATTGTATATGTCTGACATTATCTTGTTGAACGATTCCTCGAGCTTTAGGCCGTATTCCTTATTCTCTATAAATACATTGCCTAGCCTGTACACGCCCATCTTGTGGAGTTCTGAGTCGTCAGCATTGAATGTACCCAGGCTGTACTTACCGCCGAAAGCCCGGGCTATGTCATGGTCAAGGGTTCCGCCGGTTGTTATTATGGCATCGAAATGCTTTACCATTCCTGCAATAACACCCCTCAGCCCGGTGGATATTATGTCGGCCGGGAAGGACAGAAAATTGAAAGACCTATTATCAGAGTCCATTTCCTTTAGGATTTTTATGCCATTGACCATGTGCTGGGCTGAAAACCCCCCGATCTTAGACATTTCCCTGGTCAGTTCGGACACCTTCATGTCCTTTTTTATCTTTACATCCTTCACTTCGACTGCGAGAAGCTCCTTTTTGTTTATCCTTGGCATCAGATTACCCGAGTGGTTGTAGCATTATTAGCAGCATATTGCAGATATTCTTTATGACATCCTTCAGCCCGTAAACAGTGTGGACTTTCGTGATGGCATGATTGGTCGCCATGAAGTCAAATGTATAATTCCTGATTCTTCTATCAAGAAAAGGGTTGCGTGCTTCCTTTGAGGGGCATGTCTGCCGATTAAATGTTTCCTTCCGTTCCCTTAAGGTATATGCACGATATTCATATGCAGTTTTCATGGCAGCCATATTTATTGCACTATTTGAATTTATATACTTTGAGGTGGATTTGTATACGTTGCAGCGGGGTTGCATACCGCCTGTAAGGGCTTGTTTTATGCCCATGCAGACAATCCTATTTATTTACAATAACTTTTTAACTTTTTATGAGGAATAAATATATTGGCGACTATGTTGGATGGTAATTATGGAGCAAACAGCGAGTGTTGATGACGAGGACATATTAAGATTTATTGAAAATGCAAAACCGAAGATTTATGTTGTTGGCACTGGTGGCAGCGGTAGCAACACCATAAGCAGGCTTTCAGAGCTGGGGGTGGATGGCGCAACCCTTATTGCAATGAATACCGATGCTCCACACCTTATAAAGACAAGAGCTGAAAGGAAACTCCTTCTTGGCAAAAAGGCCACCAAAGGGCTTGGTGCAGGAAGCGACATAAAGGTCGGTGAGGAAGCCGCAATAGAAAGCAAAGACGAAATAAGGCACATGCTTGGAGATGCAAACCTTGTGCTGGTAACCTGCGGGCTTGGAGGCGGCACCGGCACAGGTTCCGTGGCAACCATAACGCACGAGGCACGTGAGGCTGGCGCCATATCTGTTGCTATAGTAACGCTGCCGTTTTCTAGCGAGGGCAGGACAAGGATGCGCAACGCGCTGGAAGGCCTAAACAGGCTGAAGAAGGTTGCTGATACCGTTATAGTCATACACAATGATAAGCTTCTGTCGGTGGCACCAGACTTGCCGCTCAATATGGCTTTCCGCGTGTCTGATGAGATACTGGCTAACGCGACCAAGGGCATAGTGGAGATGGTGACCAAGCCGGGAATGGTTAACATAGACTTTGCCGACTTGAAAATGGTGCTTAAGGATTCCGGATATGCAGTAATAGGATCTGGAGAGGGCATGGCTACCAAACTGGTCCCAAACAGGGCGCTGGTTGCGCTTGAGAATGCGATAAAGAGCCCGATGCTCGACGTTGCGCTTGACAACGGGAAGAAGGCGCTCATAAACATAGTCGGAGGCGAGAGCCTTACGCTCAGGGAAGCGGAGGCAGTGTTTCAGGAGCTTTCCAGCAGGATAAGCCCGGATGCACTACTCAAATGGGGTGCAAGAATCGACACCGACATGCAGAAAGACGTCCTTAAGGTAATGATAGTTGTAAGCGGGGTAGATTTCAAGGAGTACAGCGAGAAGAATATAGAAAAGGAGATAAAAGATATGAAGGACTTCGACCTTGATACTGTATTCGGATGAGTTTTGCCTTTTTTACTTGCTCTGCTGGGCCTTCGCTTTGAGCTTGTTCTCCTTAAGGTTCATCTTTTTGCGGTATATTATGTCGTTTTTATAGCATCTGCTGCTGCAATAATAGTTTATCTTGCCGGTCTTGAATACGTACATGGTTCCCGAGCCCCTGCGTATCTCGTTCTGGCAATATGTGCATTTCATTTAGAAGACCTTCTGCGATGATTTTTACTTTACCTTTATCTCTCTTGCTTCCCTGCTTGTATCCGGCAATCTGATTATGTCGCCGATTTTTATAGGGCCTATCGAATTCCTCCTTATTATCCTGCCCTTATCCTTGCCTTCGAGTATCCTGCAGGTAACCGAATATACCTCTCCGTACATGCCAGTCTTGCTTACCCTGTTGACTTCTACGATTTCAGCCAGGAAGCCTGCAAATTGCCTTGATGCCTGGGTTTGCGGCTGTTGCGGGGTTGCATTCGGTTCTGCCATTAAAACCATCTATTATTCGCTTTGTTCTGCTGCCTTGTGTTCGTGCTTTTCCTCAGGTTTTTCCTCAGGTTTTTCCTTCTTCGGCTCCTCCTTCTTTGCTTCAGGCTCCTGCTTGTGCTCGTGCTGCTGTTTTTCCTGCTTGTGCTCATGTTCGGCTGGCTTCTGTTCCTTCTGCTCCTTGGGCTTGCCTGAAACTCCGGTTACCTGGGCGATTATGTCGTTTATTGCGTGGGCGGATCCTCCAAGATCCTCAACGGCCACGGCTGCGCACTGGACCGACAGCCCTATTGACCTGCCAAGGTCCTTTTTGCTTGCAACATATGTAAACGGTATCTTCTTCTGCTCGCACAGCTGCGGCAGGTGCATTATCACTTCCTCCGGCTCGACATCTTCGGCCATTACTACGAGTTTGGCGGCGCCGCGCTCTATGCTCTTTGTGGCCTCGTTGACTCCCTTCTTTATCTTGCCGGATTGCCTTGCCAACTGCAGGGCCTCGTACGTCTTTGACATAACGTCTTTCGATACTTCGAATTTCACGTAGGATTTGGACATTCAAACACCTTGGATATTTCACTTCATCGGTATTTTGCATTTTACAAATAAGAACCGACTTGACAGACTATAATGTTTAATTAAGAAAATATTTAAATGTTGTTTAATAATGGAAGTCAGCCAATGAACTGGCTTGCGGTCGGAGGCTCTGGCGGCTGGCCCTTCCTCTGCCTTATTTCTCTGACTATTTTATCCTGCAGGTCCTGCGGCAGGCGCTCGTATCCGGCAAACTCCGTGTACCATATGGCCCTGCCCTGCGTAAGCCCCCTCAGGTCGTTTGAGAATCCCTTGAGGGTTTCGGCTACAGGCATCTTGGCTATTATGGACATCTGCTCGCGCTCCTGCTCTATCGTTATTACCTGGCCCCTTCTGCTTTGGAGGAAGGTTATCACTGAGGACATGTATTCTTGCGGTATGTTTATCGTGAAGTTTTGCTTTGGCTCGAGAAGGTATACGCCTGCAGTCAGCATTCCTGCATATATTGCATTTCTCATTGCCGGGATTATTTGCGCAGGGCCCCTGTGCACCGGATCTTCGTGTATTACAGCGTCGACGACGTTTACCATGATGCCTGAGCATTTTTCCCTTGCGAGCGGGCCGTCCTTTATTGCTTCCTGAAATCCGTCAATGAGAAGCTCCATAACCTCGTTCATGTACTGGACTCCGTGCGTTACGTCTGCAAATACGCATTTGTTGTATATGTATTCCACGTTTTTGGCGACCTGCCTGTCCATGCCCGCTGCCACCATTGCCTCTATGGCATTCTGGCCTTTTGGCTTGCCTTCCCTTATGGTGCCCTCGTCTATGGCCTTCTGGACGGACTCACTCAACGGTTCTACGGTTACATAGAATTTTGAATGCTTGTTTGGAGTTTTTCCCTCTATCGGGCCTGCCTTGTCGGTTATGGTCTCCCTGTATATCACTATTGGCGGGCTGCTTATTATCGGTATCTGGAATTCGTCCTTAAGCTTGGTCTCTATTATTTCTAGGTGGAGCTCCCCCATTCCGCTTACAAGATGCTCCCCAGTCTCCTGATTTATTTCGGTAACTATCGTAGGATCTGCTTTTGAAAGCTCCCTGAGGGCCTCTATCAGCTTTGTGGTGTCCCTGGAATCCTTGGCCTCTATGGCCTTAGTCACTACCGGTTTTGAATAGTGGACTATCTGCTCGAATGGCTCTATGATGTTTTCGCTCAGGGTGTCGCCTATGCTCAGGTCCTTCAGACCCACTATTGCAGCTATGTTTCCTGCCGGTATCTCATCTACAAGTACCCTTTCCGGTCCCATGTATATGCCGACTTGCTGCACGCGCTGCGGATTGGGCTTGCCGCTTATATTGAGCTCTGTGCCTTTTTTGACTGCGCCGGAGAACACTCTCCCTACAGCAACTTCGCCGCTGTGCTGGTCATATGTCATGTTGAATATTACTATGTTTGTCTTGGCTGAGGTGTCAGCGTTGAGCATTGCCTGGCCATCAACGGTGTTCAGATCTCCGTGCCATATCTGCGGGATCCTGTATCTCTGCGCCACCTTCGGCGAAGGAAGGTGGTCTATCATCATCATGAGAGTGGTTTCGTCTATGGGGGCGACCTCCTGGAGGCGCTTTTCGTTGCCTTCCGCAGTGAGCGCAAATATGTCCTTGAATGTAACCTTGTATTTTGCCATTATTGGAAGTGATATGGCCCACTTCTTGGCCGCGGACCCGAACGCAACGCTGCCTTTCTCGACGCTCACCCTCCATTCCTTTAGGAATTCCTCGGGGGCGTACTGCTCTATGAGCTTGTCTATGTCGTTGACCAGCTTCTGGAGCCTCTCAAAGGTTTGCTCTTGGGTGAGCCTTAGCTCGGTTATCAGCCTGTCAACCTTGTTTACGAACAGGACCGGCTTGGCCTTCTCCTTGAGCGCCTGGCGCAGCACGGTCTCGGTCTGTGGCATTATGCCCTCGACTGGATCTACTACTAGCACTACGCCGTCGACTGCCCTCATTGACCTCGTCACGTGGCCGCCGAAGTCTACGTGGCCAGGAGTGTCTATCAGGTTTATTATGTAGTCCTTTCCGTTGTAATCGAAACCAAGCGATATGTCTGCGGATTTTATGGTCATTCTCCTGTCTTTTTCTATCGCTTCGTAATTTGTGTAGAGCACGTCCCCTGCAACCGCCTTAGATATTAGGCCGGCTCTAGCAAGCAATGAGTCTGTAAGAGTGGTTTTGCCGTGGTGCACGTGCGCAATTATGGCTACGTTCCTGATGCGGTCCTCCTCCTTCATCATTTTTGCTATTTCCTCAACTACGTACTCTTTCCTAACCATAAAAAGCACCTATTACTTCGCGCTTCTTGCCATGCGCTCGATCTCGTTCTTCCTCTTTATTGCATAACTGTTTATGTCGTTCTTTGCCGCTAGAATAAGCTCGTTGGCGAGCGCCTCGCTTATAGTCTTCTT
>JAMCZL010000014.1 GCA_023485745.1 Candidatus Martarchaeota archaeon
TTGCCAGATATCCGAGGGCAGCGAATATTGCCGATATTATTATTCCCAGGAACAGAGTAAGGGCCGAGTTGCCGTGCATTCCCTGCGTGCTTTTGTACAAATAAATTTGATTTTCCATCTATTCACCTCAAGCCAGCAGTGCACTTCGAGAAGTGCCACGTTGGCATTACTGATATATTCCATCAGTAAATGTTGTTGATTTTCCAGAAACAAACAACAGAATAATATGCAACAATAAGGTATATATACGTGTTTGCTGTCAACCCGCACGAATAACGTAGTAAAGCAACGATGCCCGGCGCGGCCGTGATGTACGGGATTTTCACACCTTCTTTATAGAAGCTCCAGAAACTCTGAAGTAATTTATGTTGCGGCTGCCAAGGCGCTTCATAATGTACAATATGTTTTCCATCTTGTCTTCGTAGAACTCGATCTCGTCGTACCTTTGCAAAATACTATCAAGTACGCCAAGCTTCCATTCTTCATCATGGCCAAAAAGGTATTTCTTTGGTCTGAATATGAGGCGGTTGAACTCGAGCCCGCTGGATGTGATGAGGGACATTATCGTTTCGGAATCCTCTTTGGATCTTGCTGTTAGCAATATCCGCGCCGCCCCGCTCTTCTTGAGCCTGCTTATCATCGGCGCGTTCGGTCTGCTCTTCCCATGGTACTTTACGAATCCTAGCCTGTAAATTTCGTGCTTTTCTGGCTTTGGCAAAGATCTTATCTCCTTGATCTGCATGCGCCTTCCGTAAATGTCCCTAGCGGCCATAATCGTACATTCGTCGGTAAAAAACAGGGTGTTGTCAAAATCCACCACGGCAGCGCTTCTGGGCCTGCGATTTTTTACCTTGCGGGTTTTTTGCTGCAACTTCATCACGAATCTATGCCGAACTGCTTAAGCTCAGAATTTACATTTGGCATGTATCCCGGGTACCTGTCTTCCAGCCTTGGCTTCTCTTTTGATATTACCATCATGCCGAAGCGTATAGGTATATTGGTCGGCATCTCCGTCTGGTTGCTTATCGTTATGGCGCTGAATTTCCTGTTCAGCAGGTATGCCAAATATGCCCTGTGTGTCCCGTCTTTCACTGTCCTAACCGTATCGCTTTTTGATATGGTGTTTTTTACGTCCGCCACGGCGCAGACCATATCGAATGTGACCGTGCCCTCAACGCCTTTTATCCTTATCATGTCGCCGCTGGCAATCCTTTTCTCCACTATCTTCATAGGACCCTCCAGGTCTGCCGCCCTGTAGTCTATTACTACCGGAGGCACGAGTATCGACGCGTAGGTTCTGCCGTCGACATTGGCTTTTATTGCGTAGCTACGGCCTTCCGAATACGCGGTTGCGCCTATGCGGTCCAGGAATCTATCCCTTTCTCCTGCTTCGACGAGCTTATCGGCTTGTACGAACGTCTGTATCCCATATATGCTTGCGGCATCGTGCGGCTCCACGGAAAAGTGCGCATCCCTATATACTGGATTGCCGGCGTTGTCCTTCGCGCCCCTAAGCATGGAGAATAATTCTTTGTTTTCTATTTTATGCACTTCATAGCTGGCGTCGACGCCCCGAATGCCCACAAGATCCCTAAGCGCCACTACATAGTCCGAACTTTTTAGGAACTCCGCTGTTTTTGGCGAGGTGGTGCTGAATTTCTCCAGCAATTGCCCAGAATCAATCTTGAATTTCAGGCCTGCCAGCTGCACTTGGAATGGTTTGTACGCGGACAAATAAACACAATAGTTATTCTTCATTTCCTGATATATAGGCTTTTCGCTAGCCCTAAATGCCGCTGTCCAGGCGCCTTTGTCCTGTAGGTTATAGCGAGGATGCGCGAAGACTTCCTAAGAGAATGCTCGTATCCCTCCGGGAAGATATAGTTGTGCGCGCTGCGTGCGCGGCGCGTTCAGGTTATGACCACGCCGAGGAACGTCTTTATGGCGAAGCCTATCAGCGCGGTTACGAACGCCGTGCCAAGCGATATTGCTAGCATCTCGGCTATCCTGCGCTTTATGCCGGTGTCGCTTATCACCGCTATCAGCGTAGATGCTATCGAAAGCACCAGCATAACCGAGATCGCCGCTTCTGCTATGCCTGTGTAGCTGTATGCACCGAGTATGAAGGGATAGGTTGCCACCAAGGCACCCAGAAAATAGAACACCCCAGTGTAATACGCGTCTTTGGCCGGGCTCGTTGGGTTGCCGTTCGGCTTCTCCAAGGATTTTTCAACCACAATCTCCGACTTTGATGACAGATATGCACCTGCTGCCATCGAGAGCGTGCCTGATACGCCGACTATTATGCCGGTTATTGCTACTATGAAGCTTGACGAAGCAACCATTGCCAGCCCCGAGACCACTGCTAGTATCTCCACCAGGCCGTCGTTCATGCCGAACACTATGGACCGGGTGTAGTCAAGCTTTGCTTCATGCTTGCGCGTCTCCGCAAGGAGCAGCGTTTCGTGCTTTTCCTCATCGTTTATTATGCTGTCAATCTTTGCATGGAAGCTCTCAGGTATCTTGCTTTTGTCAAGCTGCTTCTTGT
>JAMCZL010000045.1 GCA_023485745.1 Candidatus Martarchaeota archaeon
GATACACCGTAATTGTTCGGAAGATTCGTAAGGCTGCCCTTCCCATATCCCAAATACGAATATCCCTTTCCTGGAATCCTTGGTCCGCTCTGCGTGTAAACAACAATATTTTTAAACTCTACTGGTATCATGTATGCAGAATTCGTATTCGCATCGGCATATTCGCCAACTACCGATGGCGAATTTTGGCCAGAATCTGAGGTTCCAAGATTAGTACTGCCTACTGAGACGTTGTTTATGTAGAAGTTCCACACGTTGCCGCTGGCCCTGAAGCCGTATTCGTTGAAAGTTCCATCTCCTCCGACAGAAGAATTGCCCCCAATTCTACCGAAGAACTTTGTACCCGAATATCCACTCGGGAAATATTCCCAAAACCAAGAGGCAAACCCCTTTTTAAGGTAAACCTTTCCGCTGCATCCCCCGACAGTGCAATTCGTTTGGTAATAGCCACTAGCGTTTGGCACTAGATACCCTATCTGCAAAAATGCGCCATTGTTCAGGTTTTCTCCGATCCAAAAGCCAAAAGATCCAAACGGCACGCTTTGCGGGCTTACTGTTTCTATGGAAACCTCTGCGCCGTTGTTATAATTAAGCGAAGGCTGCAGCGTTACGCCACTTTGAAACCAATACTGGGCATTAGAGTAGCCAGGCAGAAAGGCTAGAAATGCCATGAGAAAAATTATGAGTGGGATATACGCGCTATGCCCTTTCATAATCAATACCTATAACATTAAGCCTTTTTATTATTAAATCCCTTTCAGTACTGTTCATGCTCTTCCACTCTATTACTGCGCAGTCGGGCCTTAGCGTGCTCCTGGAATAAGCCTGTTCAAGCATGTCTAACCTGTCTATGTAGTATCTGGACATTATATGCGAGAAGCAGTACCTGCCTTCAAGGGCCAATTTTGTAAATTTGCCTGGATAATGGGATCCACCAATGCCTATTGCAACCTTTTCATACTCTACTGCCGGGTCATTCACGGTTTCAGATATCGCCTCGGCGACCACGCCTAAAAATTCCCGCCTCGGATTGCCAACTGCATCCACGGATCCCCCAAACTCTATGAAATAAGACGGCTTTTGCAACAAAGGTCCATGGTGCGTTGCCTCATATACCGCGCCAATATCCTTCGAGGCATCTGAGGCGAGCGCCTTAAGCGATTTAGCCATTACGTCTGGTATTGCAAAGCTCAATTCATTAGGTTTTCCGCCAAGTTTGGCTGAATCAGACCAGTTGCCTTCGGAGTGCACTGTGTATGACATTACTCCCTTTTCGCTTACGTGCTTGCTCGGGAAGATTATGAAGTCTACGTCGTCTATTCTGTCAAGGAAATCGCAGTATATGAGCGGTCTTTTAATTTCCAGCATATGCACATTCCCGCTCCTGTAGTGCGCCATGCCGTCTATTTCGCCTTCTTCGCGGAATTCCAGTTCTTCTTTCAATATGCCCGCTATGCCTGAAGAAACCTTGTCATCAATAGAATACGCTATCCAGGGCATTTTATCAATCCACCTATATTCAGATTACCTATATATAATTTTCATTGTACTAAATTATTATGAAATCGCGACTGGCAGGATTTACCCGAAATAGGGAGAATTTTGTATGTGAAAACTGCGGAACCAAAGTGCAGGGCAACGGCTATACCGACCACTGCCCAGAATGCCTTTACGGCAAGCACGTAGACATATCACCGGGCGACCGCCTTTCTGAATGCAAAGGCACCATGGTTCCAAAATATTCAATATACGAGCGCGACGGTAACTTTAAAATACATTACAAATGCAGAAAGTGCGGAGAAGAAAAAAATGTCAAGGCATCCCCAGATGACAACATAGAACTCCTGGAGCGCATAATCGGTTGACAAAATGCTATACAACTACATTGCAATAGTATTTTTTTCGCTGTTTGCAATATTCATACCAGTCTCCTTCCTGTTTACCTCCTGGTTGCTTAGGGACAAAGTGCCTAGCGATCCGGTAAAGAACGCGCCTTACGAGAGCGGAGAAATACCTATAGGAAACAGCAGGGACATAGACATAGAATACCTGCCGTACTTCCTGCTTTTCATCCCATTCGAAATTGTTGCAGTGCTAACCATAGTCTGGTCATCTCAGGCACACAGCATAGGGTTTGATTCCAGCTTATACATACTGGGGCTCACTGTAATATCTATGCTACTCGCATTTGCAGGTTATAGGATAATAAGTGACAAGTATGTATGAAGAGCACGATCCAGAAAGATTTGCCAATGCCGAGAAGGAAATGACAAAAATGCTTCAGGACAGCCTAAAGAAGCGCAAAACGCCTACCAACACCATGTTTTTAAGGCTTAGCGACTTCAGCAAGGCGGTTTCCAGCGGCGTAGTTAAATGGAGCAGGTCAAATTCCATGTGGCCTATGCTTTTCGGCCTAGCCTGCTGCGCTATAGAGCTTATGGACTTCGGTGCGGCAAGGATAGACGCAGAGCGCAAGGGATACCTTTTGTTCCGCGGCACGCCCCGCCAATGCGATGTGATGATTGTCGCTGGCTGGGTTACCAAATCGATGGTGCCTAGGGTGAAGCGCCTTTACGAGCAAATGGCTTCGCCAAAATACGTTGTGGCATACGGCGAATGCGCAACAGCCGGCGGGCCTTGGTACGAGAGCTACAACATAGTAAAAGGCATAGACCAGGTGCTTCCTGTGGATGTCTATGCGGTAGGCTGCCCTCCAAAGCCGGAGAACCTTTTTGCAGCGTTAATGAAACTTCAGGAGAAAGTAGGTGGTAAAGTTGCTGGAAGTGAAGAAAGAACAATTGCTGAAAACCCTAGACGAGCTGAAAACGAACGGGTATGATTACCTGAAAGACGTTACCGCGGTGGACTACGTCACCTACTTAGAAGTGGTATACATCCTATACAACATAAAGCTTTCAAGGGAGGAAATCGTAAAAGTTCAGCTTGACCCCAAGAACCCAAAAATACACACAATAATGGACAAATTCCCGGCTGCGGACTGGTACGAGCGCGAAATGTCCGAGATGTTCGGGATAGGTATAGTCGGAAGGCGCGCAAAACGCCTTCTGCTAGAGGAATGGAACGGAATCAGTCCCCCACTCAGGAAAAGCTTTGCGTGGGGCAAGGACTACGCAAAAGAGTGAAAACATGCCTGTAATGAGAATCAATGTAGGGCCAATACACCCAAGCACGCACGGAGTCCTGAGGCTGCTGGTTGATGTTGACGGCGATACAATAGAGAATATGACGTGCCATATTGGCTTCCTCCATCGCGGAGTTGAGAAGCTCATGGAGAACAGGATGTACATGCAAAGCCCGTCCTACACGGAAAAGCTCGACTACGTCGCCCCGCTCGGTTGGGACGACCTGTACGTACACACCGTAGAGCTAGCGCTTCAAAAAGAAGTAAAGGAGACTGCCAAGTACGCGAGGGTAATAATAATGGAATTCCAGAGAATCGCAAGCCACTTATTTTTCATTGGCGCGCTGTGCAACGACGTAGGGCAAATGTTCACCATGTTTATGTGGGCCTTCAGGGAAAGGGATGCAGTCTTGAAATTCTTGGAGGATGTTTCCGGAAGCAGGATGTTTTATGTGAATATGCGTGTCGGAGGGCTCATGCGCCCGCTCCCGGACGATTTCTATGATAGGGCATACAAGCTTACCGAATACATAGCGTACAAGGTAAAAGGCTACAAGGACGTAATAGATGACAACAGCATTTTCATGGAAAGGACAAAGGGCATAGGCACAATTTCAAAGAAGGAGGCAATAGATTTCGGGCTTTCAGGCCCAAACCTAAGGGCATCCGGAGTTGAATATGACGTGCGCAAGAAATATCCGTACTACGCCTACGACAAGCTGAAGTTCAAGGTGCCAACTTCAAACATTGGCGACGGGTATGCAAGATACAAGATGAGGTACGAGGAAATTTTCGAAAGCATAAAGATCATACGCCAAGCGCTCGACAAGATGCCTAAGGACAACGACGTAGTCGGGTTTCCTATAAAGCTGATAGGCCCAGAGGCGAAGCCTGACATTGTGATAAATCACCACGAGCTTCCAAGAGGCGAAGGAATAATATACATGGTGCCGGACAAGCAAAAGCCGTACAGGATAAGGCTGCGATCTCCGGTGTTTATAAGCCTCTCCGCCCTGGAGCACATATGCAAAGGGGCAAAATTTGCCGACCTGTTTTCGATTGCAGGGACGCTGGATGTGGTAATGGCTGAAGTTGACAGGTAATCTTATAATGTTTTATCCCAAAAATACTGAAAGGTGTTAAGATGGACCAGGACCAAGTAGAAAGGCTCACAATAAACTACCAGAGGCTGCAGGACCAGCTACAATCCCTAAACATGCAAAAAGAGCAGATGCAATCACAGAAAGAAGAGTACAAGATAGCCGAGGAAGAGCTGTCAAAAGCCAGCGGCCGCGTATATGTCTCTGTAGGCGGGGCAATAATCGAGTCGACAAAGGAAGAAGCAATAAAGAACGTGAAGGACAAGCAGGAGTTCATAGCAATGCGCCTTACTATAATAGAAAAGCAAATAGAGGAATCGTCAAGGAGGGAAGCAGAGATGAAAAAGCAGATAAATGACATTTTAAAAGCCAACAAACCGCAATAATGATGGCATGGAAGAAATAAGCTTTTCAGGCCTACAGAAGCTTGTAAAAGAATCAAAAGGCATGAAAGCAGCCATTACCTTTCATTCGGTAGCTGATACTGATTCTGTCGCGAGCGCAAATGCGATGGCCACCTATTTCGAAAATTCGACAATAGTAAACCCCGATTATATAACAAAAAATGCCATGACTCTGCTAAAAAAATACGCCGGCGAAAGAATCAAGATGGCGGAAAAGATTCCGGAAGACGCAGACCTCATAGTGTTGGTAGACGTGAACAATTTCGAGGACTGCGGCAATCTTGCCGAAGAGCTCGCAAGCACAGGCAAGAAGATACTTATAATAGACCACCACAGCCCCAAAAAAATAGAGAACAGAAACGTAACCGCATTCAACGACGAGTCTTACAACTCGGCATCAAGCATAGTATACGAGCTTCTGGAAAGCATAGGCCACAAGATCGAAGCAGACACTGCAAAGCTGCTCGCCGCAGGTATAATAGCCGACTCTGCGCAATTCAAAAATTCGACACCAAGGACGTTCATCGAAATAGGCCAGCTTCTCGCGTTGTCGAATTCCGACTATGCATCGCTTTCAGACGAATTTCACCACGTTCCTTACTATGAGCGCTCGGCCGCAATCGCTGACCTGTTCAAGTCAGAGGTTGTGATAAAAAACAATTTTATTTTTATATACGGCGAGACCACCACACATGCAAATGTCCTAGCCGATAAGGCCATAGACATAGGCGCGGACGTATCGCTTTTCGTTTCGAAAAAGGATGACGAAATATCCTTCTCGGCGAGGCTGCGGCCCCCTCTTGACAAGCAAACCGGAATCCATCTGGGTGCGATAATGAAAAACCTCGGAACTATAATAGGCGGATCCGGGGGCGGGCATCCTTGCGCAGCGGGCGCATACGGTCCAAAGCAGTCTGGGCAGCCGGAATTCATAGAGAAATTCATGCTCAATGTTCTCGACAAGATAAAAAACGTAAGCGGCGAATAGCTTGAAAATAGCGATAATATCTGACATGCACATAGGCTACGAAAGATTCGAATCGGACGCATTAGCCCAGGCGAAGGACGCCCTAAGTCTTGCGGCCCAAAAAGCCGACGCAATAATAATACCCGGAGATGTATTCGACAACAGGAATCCGAAGCCCGATGTCATAGCCTCGGCAATAAACATTTTCAGGGATCTTTCAAAATCTGCATGGAAAGCCCGAGTCTCGTCATTCATCTCATCACGTAACGAAGCTTCCTATACCGACGTTCCGATACTTGCAATACCTGGCACGCACGAGCGCGTGGCGGAAGGAAAAGCGAACGCCCTGTCCCTCTTGGGCCTTGCCGGCCTTCTGGTTGACGTAAGCGAGGCAACTGCAATTTTGGAAAAAGACGGCGAAAAGGTCGCAGTGTTCGGTCTTGGCGGGCTTTCAGAGGAGCGCGTCAAGCAGAGACTGCAGGAGCTCAAGCCTTCTCCTGTGCCATCCGCGTTTAACATATTCATGCTGCACCAGTCCATATACGAGCTGCTGCCTTTCGACAACTCATTTATCCGCTTCGAGGATCTGCCGGAAGGGTTCGATCTCTATGTTGACGGGCACATACACAGCAGGTTCGAATCCAAGGTGCACGGCAAGCCGTTCCTTATACCTGGCAGCACGGTAATAACGCAGCTCAAGGAGAACGAACAGTCCAAAAAGGGCTTTTTCATATACGATACTCTTTCCACAACATACGATTTCATAGAAATAAAGTCCAGGGACTTCATATTCAGGAAAATGAGCTTTTCCGAAGCCAGGCCAGATGAAATAGTGCAAAGATGCGATGAGGAGATAGGCAGGATAGTCTCAAATAATGGAAGCAAGCCCATAATACGTCTGCAGCTCGAAGGCACTGTCGAAAAGGGTCGGAGCTCCTCGGGCTTGGGGCTGAGCTCCATAGCCCAAAAATACTCAAAAAGCGCGGTTGTAGAAATAGATACCTCAAAAATAGCGCCAGCGGGTCTGGAGCAGGAACTGGAAAGCATACGTTCAAACAAAATAGAGCAAATACCGATAAAAGAGTTTGGAATGAGCACTCTTAGGGATAAAATGGCATCCCTCGGCATAAAGGGCCTTGACGTAAGCGCTTTATTCGAACTTCTAGACGATCCGTCTGCCTCTGCAAAAAGTAAAACTGCGGCAAAGGTGCTGGATTTCCTGGAGCACTACACGCCAGGCTGACTACTTTTTGCCTTTTCGCTTCTGCTCCTTCTCCGGATGTTCCCTTTTGCTTATTCCAAGGGTCTTGTCAAGTAGCTCCTTGTTGCCTACATCAATTTTTTCGTTGAGAAACTCAAGGTGCCTGGTGTTGCATTTCCTCTCTTTCTGCCTTTTTGATGTTATTATGGTAACAAATCCGTCGTTTCCGACCTTGGTTATTACTGCCCTGCTTCCGGCGTCTCTTCCGTATTTCTTCACGCAAACTCTGCCAACTTCTACTATCATATGAGTCACCTAAATAATCATAAGCTCCTAATCCCTTTTGAATGCCATGACCGTGATTATCGAAATGCATTCCTCTATACTTACCTTCTCTGTGTTTATCGAGATGTCAAACACGTTATGGTCATTGAGCAGGTCGAAGCCGTATACCTTCCTTGTGCCCTCGACCGTTGCAATGTCTTTTTCGTTTATCTCCGTAAACGAGGTCTCGTAGTCCTTGCCATACTTCTCGGACCACCTTCTGGCCCTGGTTTCCAAGCTGGCATCAAGCCAAACCCGCAGCGTAGCATCCTTTATAAGCCACGGTCCAAGCCATGTGGTGACCACGCAGTTTTTGCCCTCAGCCATCCTTATTATCTCCTTGTCGAAAGCTTTTACGAAATTGTCTTCCAGGCCGTTGATGAAATCCGCGATTTTAGAATAGTCATTAACATATTCCTTGTAGGACTTCTGGACATGCTCTATGCCGAACCTCCTCGCTATCTCCATTCCGATGGTCGTTTTACCGCTTCCTGTAAGGCCGGACAAGCATATCCTTATCATCCGTATCACAGATTAGTGCGCCATCAGCTGAAGCACAAAAGCCCTCTGCTTCATCCTTATGTCATCAAGTTTCATGTCGCCGTTTTCTATCCTGCTCTCAAGCTTTACAACTTCTGCGGTGCATTTTGAGCAAAGCACTCCTCCGAATATCCTGCTCGTCGTCTTTCTGCTCTTTCCGCCGTGGGTGCCAATCCCGTTGAGTTCGGCCCCGCATATGCCGCATTTCGGCTCTGCGTTCTTGCCGCGCCTGTAATGCGTGACGTTCCTGCCACTTTTAGTGACCCGTTGCACCTTCTTAAAACTATGCGACCTATATCTTGGTTTGGGCAATATCAACACCTTTAATGAGATTTATCAGGATAAATTTATTAGTATAGCTATATATTAGTGTGGTCGGAATCAGCTGCTTGCTGCCTTTTCCTCCTCTGCTTCAAGCTTGGCCTTTTTCCTATCATAAAGCAGCACTATGACCGAGCTTATGATGCCCATCACGAAAACCACTACGAAAAAGACTTCTAGATATCCTAGCCCCATAAAGAAGTAATTCTTGCTGCCGAACATGGCTGGCAGCACCACGTAATATATAGCCAAAAATATTGGAAGTATTACAAAGGACTTAAACTGGTGCTTGGTCTGCTCCATCATCAGGGGATATATCTCCTTCTGCTTGCTTGCAATTACGTCCTGTGCCGCATTGCTCTTTATGAGTTCGCGGAGTTCCTTAGATTTCTCATTCATCTTGCGCGTAAGGCTTCGCATCTTCTTCTGGTTTATGAGCTTCCTTTGCAGGAATATCGAAAGGGTGACCTCAAGCACAGCTATAACTATTATAGTTATAAGCACGTCTGTTGGCATCGGTACCTGTATTATGTGTGCTACTACCATTGAAAATCACTGAGTGGCTTCATTTAATATGTCTTCTAAATAATATTTTAATCTTTCTATTGACCTTTCCAGCTGTCCTTCCTCGTTATGCAGCGAGTATATGGGTATATTAAGGTACAGGTTGTAGAACGCAAGCATTGACAGGTTTATTATTCTCTGTGCATCAAGCACATCGGGCTGTTCTATCTCCCTGTTGCGCTTGCCGGCATCCCTTTTCCTGCGCTGAATTATCTCGTCTGTGGTAGCATCTATATATATGATTCCGGCCAGGTTGCCTATGGATTCAAGGGCCTTGAGAGGAAGCCCGGCTATGAACCTGCCCTTCCTTTCCACGGTCGCGTGCGTGTCTATGATCACATTCGCTTTCATGGCCTTTATTTCGCCCAGGGCCTTGTTCCTTATTTCATCTGTTTCATTTATCTTTATATATCTCAGCCTGTCACGGTCCTCAAGCTGTTTGGTCTGCGCTGCGTATTTTTGCATGAGCGTGCCCAGCGTTACAATATCAAACCCGGATTTGTCCCCCAAGCCGTTCAAAATGCTTGTCTTTCCTGCTCCTGGAGAGCCAATAACAAGTACCCTAACGTTTTTCATCAAATCACACGCTTTTTATAAAGTATAAAAATAAAAAGGTAAGCAGAAATCCAAAAAAGAAAAAGAAAAGAGCAGGACTGTCAAATCAGCTGCTCAGTCCATCCCTTCTCCTGGCATTCCGCCCTGTCCGTAGCCTCCTCCAGGACCGCCAGGCGCGCCGGACCTGCCCTTGGAGCTTATTATATCGTCTATCCTGAGGATGATCTCCGCAGCCTCGCTTGCACTGTACAGCGCCTGCTCCTTCATCTTTGTTGGCTCAAGCACGCCGATCTTTTCCATGTCGGCTACCCTGTTTCCATAGACGTCCACGCCGAAGTACTTGCTCTCCTTCGCCTTGTGCTTGCTTCTCATCTGCACTATTGTGTCTATGGAGTCCATTCCGGCGTTCTCCGCCAGGACTTTCGGTATGACTTCGACAGCGTCGGCAAACTTCTGTATGGCAAGCTGCTCCCTTCCGCCTACCTCGCTTGCATATGCCCTAAGCTCCTCTGCAACATGGAGTTCTGCGTTTCCGCCTCCAGGCACGTACTTGCCGCCGCTCTCTATGGTCGTTGACACTGCACCTATAACGTCCTGTATCGAGCGCTCAGCCTCGTCTACTACCTGCTGCGTGCCTCCACGTATGAATATGGTCACGCTCTTCGGATCCTTGCATTTCTCAACAAAGATCATCTGCTCGCCGCTGATCTTGCGCTCCTCCACGGCCCCGGCATATCCGAGGTCCTTGGCTGACAGGTCGTCAAGGCTTGTCACTATGGTTGCTCCAGTGGCCCTTGCAAGCTTTTCAACATCGCTTTTCTTTATCCTTCTTGCTGCCATGACGCCTTCCTTTGCAAGATAGTGCTGCGCTACGTCGTCTATGCCCTTCTGCGTAAATACTACCGTTGCACCGCTCTTCTTTATCTTCTCGACCATCTCCTTAAGCATGCGCTCTTCCTGCTGCAGGAACTGCTGCATCTGCTCCGGAGAAGTTATCTCGATCTTCGCATCGGTCTCGGTCTTTTCTATTTCAAGCGCAACGTCCAGAAGCGCTATCTTGGCGTTGTTTATAAGCTTTGGCATGCCAGGATGCGCTACCTCCTTGTCTATCAGTACGCCGTTTATCAACTGCGTGTCTGATATGTTGCCGCCGGCCTTCTTCTCTATTTTTATGAAGTCGTGGTCGACGTAGAAGGTGTTGTCTCCTTTCTTGTCCATGACCTGCTTTACTGCCCTTATTATCAGTTTTGCTATCTGGGCCTTTGTAGAGTCGTCGCCTATGTTCTTAGAACCTATCGACACCAGGGCAATCTTCTGAAGGGTAGCTTCGTCGTTAGAGTCTACTGCTTTAGAGTATTTCTCAAGCACTTCTGCAGCCCTTGCCGCTGCAGTCTTGTAACCCTTTATTATAACTGTTGGGTGTATGCCCTGATCTATAAGGTCCTCTGCGCCCTTGAGCAGGTTGCCTGCAATCACAACCACGGTGGTGGTGCCGTCTCCAACTTCCTTGTCCTGCGTCTTGGCTATGTCAACCATTATCTTTGCCACTGGATGCTCCACATTCATCTCATCCATTATGGTAGCACCGTCGTTGGTTATTACTATGTCGCCAAGGTCGCTCACCAGCATCTTGTCCATTCCCTTCGGTCCGAGCGTTGTCTTGATCGCATTCGCAACCGCAATCGCAACCGCGATGTTGGTCCTCTGCGCGTCTCTTCCAAGAAGTCTTGTAGCCCCTTCGGGTAACAATAAAACCTGTTGTCCATTAAGTTTTGTATCTGCCATTTCTTTCACCTTTTAGTATAAACCCCCGTATTCAGCATGCAATAAGATTCAATGACATGTATAAATCATATACATGTATGCATATATTTTAATGCAGCGCAAAATATAAATAGCTTGCGCATTCATCATTCAAGCTTTTTCGCTATCTCTGCAAAGGCCTTTCCTATTTCCGGATCCTCGTTTACGGGTATGCTGCCAGAGTCAGAGAGTTCCCTGAATTTACTAAGGTATGGTATCCTTCCAAGCAGCGGTGCATCTACTGCCTTTACAAGCTCTTCTGTATTTTTGCTTTCTGCTCCTTCGGACATGTTCTCTACTACGCCCAGCACAGCAACATTGAGCCTTTTGGCCATCATCCCGGACCTTGTAGAGTTAACGCTCGCTATCCTGCTCGGGTTGGTGACCAAGACAAACCCGGTAAGGTCCAGAAGCTGCATTATTGAAAGCGGCGCATCCGAGGTTCCCGGCGGCAGGTCTATCACAAGGTAGTCCAGGCCGCCCCAGTCGGTATTCTCTAGGAAATCAGAAACCATCTTTGCTATCAGCGGCCCTCTCCATATTATGGGCTTTTTGGTATCGTCAACTATCATGGCAGTCGAGGCTATCTTTATCCCGTCCTTTATGATGGGTTTGAGGGGCAGTGAAGAAGTATCCATCTTTTCTGAAATTCCAGTAAACATCGTTACATTCGGGCAGTCGATGTCTGCATCCAGGAGGCCTACTGAATAGCCCATATTTTTGAGCGTATAGGCCAAGTTGACTGCCACTGTGGTCTTGCCAACGCCTCCTTTGGCGCTGTATACGCCTATCTTTTTCTTTATCCCGGCAAGCTTGTTCTTCAGGTCCTCCCTCTCCTTTATGACCCTGAAAAATGAGGGATGTACGCCCTTGTTTTCTTCCATTGTATCAGGCATTTATTGCATGAAAAGGATAAATAATGGTAAACAAGATGCTTTATATAAAAATACAAAAAATCCACAAAATAGGCGTCCGCTCAACTGTTTTGGGCATCAAAATAATTGCAAAAGCTTAAATAATATTTCTAATATATCTATTAGACTACCATTGTTCGGGTGTTAATAATGAAGATAAGTGAACTGAAAGCAGGAGCCAGCAACGTCGAAGTTGAGGCAAAAGTGACTCAGAAGGACGAGCCAAGGGAAGTTGTAACTAAGTATGGAAAGAGACTAAGCGTTGCAAACATAACTCTAAAGGACGATACAGGCTCAATAAGCATGTCCCTGTGGGGCAAGGACATAGACTCTGTGAACGTAGGCGACGTGGTAAAGATAACAAATGGCTACGTTAACGAATTTAGGGGCACTCCACAGCTTTCTACAGGAAAATTCGGCAAATTGGAGGTCGTAAGCAAAGGAGAGGGTTCCGACGAGCCGGAAGAACAGGAAGAAAGCTATGACGAAGATAGCACCGACAGCCCTGCCGACTCAGAAGAATAATCTGTTTTTATATGCTTTACTAGATTTTCTTCCAGTACTTTAGGGAGTATATAAGGAATACGAATCCTAGTGCGAGTCCAAACCACAGCGTAGCCATTCTGGTCATTATGGTTATCGCGGAGCTCAGGGAATAGCTAAGGTTGAAGAGGCTGCTTATCAGGGCCACCAGGGTACCATCCGTGACCCCTATGTTTCCAGGTATTGCGGTAACCATACCAAAAAGCTGCGATGTTGAGTTTATGAATATGCTGCCTATCAATCTCGGCTTTGCCCCTACCGAAAGCAGAGAAAAGTAAAGCGCCGCAGCGTTGAAAAACGCGGCAGGCAGGGTCACGAGCATCGACACCAAATAAACCGACGGCTTGTTGAGGACGCTTTGCGATGCAAAGTACTCGTCCCCAAAAAGCGTAAAATTCTTTATAAAGTTCCTTTTTGACAGAAGCCTCTTCACTATCCTGTAAAACCAGTCGTTCACTATGAAAAGGAACGGAAGTATGAGTATCACGTCCAGTATTATGACATAGATTATGTCCCTGTTGAACAGTATTGACGCTATAAGCGCAAGCAGCCCTACGCCCAGGAAGTCAGTAAATATGTCTATGGTTACTGTAGGCACTATATTTGAGAATTTCACCTTGGTGATCCTGTTCAGCGTATATGCCGCCAGGACCCTGCCTATCTTGCCCGGGGTTATATTCATAGAATAAAGCGACAGATAGACCATCAGGCTCTTGCCTTTCGGCACCTTCAGCTTAAGCTTCCTGAGGTAATAGCTCCACTTTATGAACCTCAGCAAGTAGCTTACCAAAACCGATACAAACGCAAGTGAATATATTAACAGGTTGGCATGGTCTATTGTATACAGGACCTTGCCCACCCCTCCGAATATCGCTATTGCCGCAAAGACAAGCACGCTGGCTACGAAGCCGAGCACTATGAAAAGCGTAACGCGGTGTATGAGGTCAACATATTCTTTCCTGTTTAGCTTGTTAACGTGCGTTATCGAATACCAAAGCGACTTCTTCTGCTTCTTTCCGGCCTTTTTGGCTGCCATATGCACACTTGTCAGGATTTTATTATACTTTCGAATAAAGTTTCATAGCTTTTTGCTATTTTATCCCAGTCGTTTCTTTTGACCACTCTTGCTCTTATGCCTTTTGCTGCCTTCGCGAATTGCCCCCTCTCAGCCA
>JAMCZL010000021.1:0-6537 GCA_023485745.1 Candidatus Martarchaeota archaeon
AATACAGTGAATAGCTGTTCAGCCAGTTTATCGAGGGAAAGTGCTTGCTGTTGGCCAGCGCCGCGTCCAGGGCCCAAAAGACTCTTGTTACCCTGAGCGTGTTCTGCGATACCGGCTCGGATATGTCCCCTCCGGGCGGCGAAACCGCGCCTATGGCCGTTACAGAGCCAACGCCCCCGCCTAATATGTGCACCCTGCCTGCCCTCTCGTAGAACTCTGCTATCTTCCTGCCTAAATAAGCCGGATAGCCTTCCTCGCCAGGCATCTCCTCCAGCCTTCCTGAAATCTCCCTGAGGGCTTCGGCCCACCTGGATGTGCTGTCCGCCATAAGCGCAACGCTATACCCCATGTCCCTGTAATACTCGGCTATCGTTATTCCAGTATATATGCTCGCCTCCCTGGCTGCGACCGGCATGTTAGAGGTGTTTGCTATCAGTATCGTCCTATCCATTATCGGTTTTCCGCTCTTGGGGTCTTTAAGCTCGGGGAACGTTGTAAGTATTTCAGTCATTTCGTTGCCGCGCTCGCCACAGCCGACATAGACCACTATTTCGCTGTCGCTCCATTTTGCGAGCTGGTGCTGTATGACTGTCTTACCGCTCCCGAAAGGTCCAGGCACGGCTGCCGTGCCGCCCTTTGCGACAGGAAACAGGGAATCTATGACCCTCTGGCCAGTGATCAGCGGAATTTCTGGAGGCAGTTTATCCTTTACCGGCCTTGGTATCCTAACCGGCCATTTCTGCATCAGCTTTATCTCGATGTCGCCTGATTCTGTGGAAAGCACTGCTACTGCCTCGTCTACGGTATAATCGCCCTCCTTTATGCTCTTTATTTTGCCGCTTAGCTTCGGCGGCACCATCACCCTGTGCCTTATCAGGCTAGTTTCGTCAAGTTCGCCTATCACGTTTCCTCCATTTACTTTGTCGCCGGCCTTCAGCTTCGGGACGAAATGCCATTTCTTTTTCAGGTCCAACGGTGGCACATTTATACCCCTTGATATAAAGTCTCCAGTCATCTCCTTTATCTTGTCAAGTGGCCTCTGTATTCCGTCGTATATGGAGCCAAGCAGCCCTGGCCCAAGGTCTACAGAGAGCTGCGTCCCGGTGTTTTCTACCGGCTCACCAGGCTTCAATCCGCTGGTGTCTTCGTAAACCTGTATTATCGCCTTGTCTCCGTCAAGCTTTATTATTTCTCCTACCAGCTTGGTCTCGCCTACCCTGACTACGTCATACATGTTCGGATCGTCCAGCCCCTGGGCAATGACAACCGGCCCAGAGATTCTGTATATTATTCCAGCCATATCAATCAATCATTTCAATTTTTGAATGTCAACTCCCAATACCCTCTTTGCAAGTTTTTCTACCGATTCTTGCTCCTCATTCTCTCCTGGCAGCGGTATAAAGACAACCAGCGGCTTCAGGCTTGTATCTATTAGTTTCAGGCTCGCAGGTTGCAGGTGCGGCCTTATGCTCTCAGAAGCCATTATAAGTCCGTATCCTTTAGATTCTATGAGACCGAACAGCCTCTCTACCGCGCTGTCACCTTTTTCCATGAAGACATCGCCTATGCCTATAAGCTTGAACCCCACCACAAGTTCAGGTTCGCCTACAACTGCTATCTTTTCGAATTCCATTGCAAATCACGTGACGTGCTTCAGCACCATCATATTCTCGGTTCTTTCAATGCCTATGTTATAATACCTGTTAAGCCATATATTCCTTAGTTCGTCGCGCTCAAGTTCGCACCTTATTATGAAGTATACTATGTAGTCGAGCGAAAGCGCGGCGCCTTCGAACGCCTTCAGGTACTTCCTGTAAAGCTCTCTCTTCATGGCCACCTCAAAATACGTTACGAAAGGATCCTTCTTGTACGCTTCAAACGCCCAGTCTATCTTGAATGGCAGGTCCTGTTTGATATCGTCTATGCCCTTGGATGCCATGTCTGCAAGCTTCGAATCCGCAATGTTCCCGCCGGCTATGAATGCGGACTTGTCCGCCTTTATTCCGAACGCTATAGACTTTATTACTACCATGGCATTCCTGATGTCTATCATGTCACGTATGTATTCTATCATTAAGCCTTCGTCACCGTTGTAGAACCTGAATGCCTTGAGGATCCGCTCATAATAAAGTATGTCAAGCTGGAGCAGTATGCTCGATATGTCCCCGCTTTTCTTCACCTCGTCAACATATCTGAGCAGCGACGCTCCGTACCCAAATTTAACAATGCTGTTTATGACGCCCTCCATATCCTTCTGCTCCATGATGTTCTTGTAGTCCTCCCTGCTTATGGCACCACCGAATATTCCTACCGGTATGTTGCCATGCACCGTAAGAAACTCGTCCGTCCTGTCAACTCCGTACCCAAGCTTTTTTGCAGATAATATTATCTTTATGTTCTCCACGTCCCATTTGCTTATGTATGCGTCTATTACGTCCTTCGCCAGAGGCGGTATGGCTGAATAGGCGTATCTTATGGAGCGCATCATGTGCGAGTTCAATACTGCTTCGACGAGATCCGGGACCTTGTACCTGTTCGAAAGAAGGTCTATGTCCGCCCTGTATGAGGTCTTTGAAAGCATCCCGAGGAACTCGCTCGCATTCTTCTGCATCAGCTGCTCCATCAGGGCATTGCCAATAAATTCGACGCCGAGCGCTCTGAGTTGGCCGTATTTGCCAACGTATGTAGCGTCCATATGGTTACCTTTTTATCTTTTTCAGTATGTCGAAGGCAAGCTTGTCGCCCAGCCGCGCCAGTATGTCCTCCACGGTATATCGCAGCTCCATCCTTCCGTCCTTGGAATGCGCTATGAATCCTCCACTAAAGCTGCCTTTTGCCTCTACTGCAGCGGCCTTGGCCTTTTTGGCCATAGCTAGGTCCCTCTTCTGCACTTCAAAGACCGCGTCCTTTCCAAGCTGTTCCTGTGCAGTGCCGAGCAGCTTCAAGAACAATTTTTTGTATGTGTCGGATGCAACGAAATCGTCGATGTCCGAAACTATGCCAGATTTTGCATTTTCGATAATACTATTTATCGCGGATTGATACTGATTTCTACCCTCTATTTCTGCCTTTGAGAGCGCCATTGCCATGATCTGCTTGGATTCTTCATCGCCGCGCCTGCCTGCCTCGGCAATATAACCTGCGGCGTCGCCTTCCGCAGTCTTCAGCAGCGCATCTGCATCATTATTTGCTTTGTCCAGTATGCCCTGCGCCTTCTGCTCTGCGCCGCTTTTGATGCCCTTTATGATATCTTCGAAAGTCATAGAAAACCTCTCGACCTAAAGAATCTGCAGCAGCAGTATCAATCCGAGGACAAATCCTATTATCCAAAGGGTTTCAGGTATCACGAAGAAGAAAAGCACCTGGCCGAACTTCTCCGGCTTCTCTGCTATTATTCCCATGCCGGCAGCGCCAATGCCCTGCTGTGCCATTCCCGTGCCTATAAGCCCACCTGCTATTGCTATAGAGGCGGCAACCGCGTATAAAGGACTTGCAGCTGAAACTACCATTTTTTCACCAATAAATTAATCGTAAATTCTTTCCAATTAGCAGCTTTCTATTTGACAATAAGATTTGGATACGAATATTTTTATATCTACTTAAAAAGCCCTGAATAATCGCTATAGCGCGCCCTCTATTTTTAGCAACTTTATTTTTTTAAGCCTGCCGGACTTGCTTGTGCCACTGTAATTGCCCGTATTGCCATCGCTTCTTATCACCCTATGGCAGGGTATAATGATTGGCAGCGGGTTGTTTTTTAGTGCAGTGCCCACTGCTCTGTATGCCCTGGGCCGTCCTATCAGAGACGCTATCTGCTTGTAGGTCCTGGTCTCGCCCTTCGGTATTGACAGTGTGGCCTTCAAAACTGCAGTTTGGAACTCAGTAAGTCTGTAGTCTTCAAGCATGGAAAGTATCCGTCTGTTTTCATAGGTGCGCTGCCTATTTTCATGCATAAAACCTTATTGTTAAGAAAAAGCTAATTGCCTTTTCCTTACCCGTGCATGCAGGGAAGGCAGAAAAGTTAATAGTCAAACCCCACCGCAGCTACTAAATACGCTATTAGTCTAACTTATATTGGTAATTTAATGGCCTCCAAAGAAAAGTCGCTTGAAGAATACCATAAGGTAACCTACAAAGGCGAAGAGTTCTACTTATGCAAGCATATTACCGGTAACGATTTTTCCAGGCTTGCAAAAATCGTTGATAAAAGGACGATGCACAAGCTTGTAAACAAGAAAAGCTTCTATGCATGGCTTCCGGATGCAAAGGCAGATTTTGATACCCAGATAGCGCTGGTAAAGGACAAGTTTGGGATATATTTCTCATATCCGCAAACTTATGGAGAACTGCTGCTTTCATGGGATACTCCAATAGAGAATCGCGGTCTTCCTGCAGATTTGGAAAAGTACAACCGCATATTAAGGAAGCACGAGAGCAAATCCATGGAAGATAAAACCAACGGGGGAAATTTTTATAAGGGGCCTCCGAGCGATTCAGGGCACGCATAACGAACTAACAGATTCAAACCGCCTCGCCCGCCTCAAGCCAAGCGTATCGCCATCTACATAGCAAAATATTTAAATTCTGGTTCGCATTCTAATATGGTGTGTTGGTGGGCGAGTCAAATCAAAATCTAAGTCATGAAAGCGAATGCCTGTTCTGCAAGCTGGGATCGGGAGAGCTGCCTTCTTATAAAATATATGAAGATGAAGACTATTTTGCAATTCTTGACATATACCCGAACATAACCGGCCAGGCCCTGGTAATACCATTCAAGCACGTTTCAAGCTATGTCTTTGACCTTGAAGACAAAGACCTGGAGAAATTCGCCGTTGCAACAAAAAAGGTAGCAAAAATACTGGAAAGATCATTGGACAATGTCCGCGTGCATTTGGTGCTTGAAGGGACAGCAATAAACCATCTGCATGCCAAGTTGTATCCCGCCATAGGCATGAAGAGCAAAAACGAGCACATCTACGCAGAAGAGTTCGTTTACTTCCCAAAATACCTGGGCTTCGTATGCACCCTGCTAGGCCCAAGGGCCAACGACGAAGACCTGAAGGATCTCCAGAAAAAGATCCTAGCTGCGAATCCTGACCAAAGCGACCTGCTTGGCAGATAACCTAAACCAGCCAGCAAGGCAAATAGCAGATAGATATAAATCTTTGAATACAGATGTTTAACCGATGCAGATCATATCAAAAATCGCAATTGCAACCCTAATAATCATAATAATATTCGTAGTTGCGTACCTAATTTTCGTGCACTATTCCGCACCAAAGGTCAACGAAGCCTATGCCGAGGCGGTTGTAGTTAAGGACCTGAAGTCGATAAGCCCCACCGCGGTAATAAACATAGTAAACGTATCGCCATCTTCAACGACAAACAACAGCTGGAACATAACTGTGAGCATAGTGTACAATCCTACGAGTCCATGCCCGTCGCTTTCAATAGCGAGCTACAACTATCCAAAATTCAATCTCGGATATGTATCGGAAAACAATTACACAAGGGGATGCAAGATATACGGCAGTGCAAACAGCTCGGCATACGCGATAAATTCTCCGTATATTGCAATAGTCAAGTCCTACGATCAGAACAATGCAACGATAGACTCGTACGTGATGCAAAACGGGTTCAACAACACGCTGGTGCATGCATATTTCTTCGGAACTTTGTATCCAAATGCTACTTTAAACACCACGGCCAGCATGCCTGATGTATGGCTTATAAACTACAGTTCTACAATAACTAAGGGCAGGCTCTATGTCGTTTCATTCCACAACGGCACAATAGCAAAGACCGTTTACGCAAACGAATCGTAAGCCCAAAATCCGGAATTTCTTATACTTAAATAAACTTAAATATACTAAGGTAAAATAATTTGCCTTCAGTAAAAGTCTCTCGTAAGCCAGAAAATGGAACTACGATAAACACGAATTAAAACGCAAAGTTTTTAAAGGTTGTTTGATAAAATTTCTTGACCAAAGGCGATGGTATGAGCGACCTAATGAACAACCTTTTTAGTAGCGGTGCGAATGAAAAATCTCAGGGCGATGAGAATCTCGGATCTACGCAGATAAAGATCATAACGGCGGGTTTCGGCGGTGCCGGAAACAACATAGTAAACAGGCTGGTTAAGGCAGGTGTGAAAGGCACGGAGTTTGTTGCATTCAACACCGATTACCAGCACTTCAAGATAATCGACGACCGAATAAACAAAATACTTATAGGAAAGAGCCTGACCAGAGGCCTGGGTGCTGGAGGAGATCCGATTGTCGGCGCAAAAGCGGCAGAAGTAGACAGGCAGCTTATAGAAAAGGCGTTCGAAGGATCGCAGCTGGTATTCCTGTGCGCAGGAATGGGCGGAGGAACAGGAACCGGATCCATAAAGGTGGCGGCTCAGGTAGCCAAAGAGCAGGGCGCCATTGTAGTGTCGATGGTGACCTACCCGTTCGACCTGGAAAGGATAAGGAAGGTAAAGGCCGAGGAGGGCATACAGGAGCTTAGGAAATACAGCGACAGCGTCATAATACT
>JAMCZL010000021.1:6850-10982 GCA_023485745.1 Candidatus Martarchaeota archaeon
CTGTCTATAGGCGACGCCATAAAGGCAGGAGAAATAATAACCGATCGCATGGACCCGAAGGCCAACATAAAATGGGGCGCAAGGCTAATACCCGGATACGAAGATCAGATAGAGATAGTGGCTATAGTCACCGGAGTAAAGGGTTCCAGCATAGTGGGGCACTTGGCTGAGAAAAAGAGGGAAACGCCATACTCCGACATTGAGATGATAGGCTAGCCGGTGGTGACATGACAATCAACACAAACGAAGAAGACATGTTCACGCCGCGCATGGCTGTAGTCGGAGTGGGAGGCCAGGGCAGCAATCTAATCAACAGGCTCTACAACTACGGCATCAAAAGTGCGGCTACAGTCGCCATAAACACCGACATAAAGCACCTCAACATGATAAACGCTGACAAGAAACTGCTAATAGGGAAGGAAATAACCCACGGCCTCGGCGCCGGGGGATTTCCTGAGCTTGCGGCGAAATGCGCAGACACGAGCAAAGACATGATAATGGATGCGATACGCGGCTACGACATGATATTCCTTGCTGCGGGAATGGGCGGAGGAACCGGCGGAGGAGCAGGACCGGTAGTTGCCAAGATGGCCAAAGAGCAGGGATCACTTGTCGTTGCATTCGTAACCTATCCATTTTCCCTGGAAGGAAGCAGGAAGCAGAAAGCTGACTGGTCACTGGAGCAGCTTAGAAAGAACGCTGACACCACAATAGTGGTGGAGAATGACCGCCTGCTCAGCTACGCACCCAACCTTCCAATAGAAAAGGCATTCGAGCTAATTGACAACATAACATCAAATGCTGTAAAGGGGATAACAGACACGGTAACCCTGCCAAGTCTTATAAATCTGGATTTTGCAGACGTAAGGACCGTGCTGCAGGGAGGAGGCACAGCTGTAATAAACATAGGCTTCGGCACTGGAAACGACAAGGTCGAGCGCGTAATACGCTCTACGATAACGCATCCGCTGTTGGATGTGAATACAGAAAACGCGCATAGCGCGCTAATTCATGTGTCTGGAGGCTCGTCTCTGACCATAGAAGAAGCAACTAAAATCGGCGAAGGCGTAACCGACGGCCTGGACCCGAAGGCCAATGTTATATTTGGTGCAAGGCTGTCTCCAGAGATGAAGGATCAGGTGCGCGTCATGTCGATAGTGACTGGAGTGACGCCAAGGCTGGGCCAAGGGGTCAGGGTAAGTCAAAGTGCCGAATACAACAGCGACTTCATGGAAGGCATAGACAGGATATACTGATATCCTACCTAAGCCATCGAAGCAGGCTTAAATGCCGAATGTCAATGCTGTAAAACAAACTATATATAACTTTTCTATCTAACTTATATGTCAAATTTCTTATGGTTTTAAAATGGCAGATGGAGAAATATTAAAGGCATCTATGAAAGAAGTCAAAGTTGGCAGGTACATACTGATAGACGACGTGCCCTGCAAGGTGGTAGACATAGAGACCAGCTCGCCGGGGAAGCACGGCTCTGCAAAGATGCGTGTTACTGCAATAGGCATATTCGGCGGCGAAAAGAAAACACTGCTAAAGCCAAGCGACGCCGACGCAGAGATTCCTGTAATAAAGAAGAAAAAGGTGCAGGTGGTATCGGTTACCGGATCGAATGCACAGCTAATGGATCCGGAGACATACGAGGTATACGATCTTCCAATACCGTCGGAACTGTCTGGAAAGGTAAAAGACGGCACGGAGGTAGAAATACTGGAGGCCATGGGAAGAAAGGCCATATCCAGAGTAACAACCGGTGAATAATAATGGACATAAAAATACTAAGCGACAAGGAGAAAAAGGTCTTCCAGATGCGGGAAATATCCGCGCTGGTAAATTCTGAAAGCGCCACACCATCAAAGGAGGAGATAAAGAAGGAAGTATGCAAGAAACTAAACCTTCATCCGGACGCAACTATAGTGGTGTCTGTAGAGCAAAAGTATGGTGCAATGCAAAGCACATGCGTGCTGCACTCCTACAAGGACGCCGAGCTGCTTAAGAAATTCGAGCCTGAATACTTAGTCAAAAGGCAGCAGAAGGAATCCAAGGGCGCCAAGGGCGAAGCCGAGGAAAAGGGCAGTGAAGAAGCCGATGCCAAAAAGGATGAGGCTGAAAGCAAAAGTTAATGAAGTGGATCTACATGGCAGAGAAAAAGGATGCTAAAAAGTCATTTAAACCATACAAACCAGGCAAAATGTGCCCCAAGTGCAATTCTAGGATGGCCGAGCACAAAGACAGGTTTTCATGCGGCAAGTGCGGCTACTCTGAATTTAAAACGCAGCACAAGGAAAATTCTGATGGAAAACATTAGAGTAAAAAAACACGGCAAAGTCAAAGTAAAAGCCGAAACCCGCAAAGAAATAATTTATCTGCTGCTCATAGTCGATTTGTTTGCCACACTGACCGTAACCTATTTCGGGCTTTTCGGGTACATAAGTAAAAGCACTGCAACCTACGTGGGAGATATCGGCCTTTCATTTTTCTTTTCATTGATTGTATTTTCTTACCTATCTGCCAAAGGCAATTCGGTGCGCAAGATTATAATGGGGCTGGGTCTAGGAAGGTTTACAAGAGCAAGCGTGGCCTACGGCCTCGCGATATTCATCGCAATGGCTGCCATAGAGGCGCTGCTGACATTTCTGCATGCAAACGCTTCCGGCATTCAAGCGGCGCCTGCATACTACCTTTTCTTCATAGCAATAATAGCTCCGATAAACGAGGAGATATTATTCAGGGGCTTTCTTGTCCCAAGGGTGGGAATAATAGCAAGCGCCTTGATATTCGCCATACCCCACCTTGTTATATACTATTCGGTCTACGAACTGGCATTTGCGTTCGCATTTGGCATACTGGCAGGCTACGCATTCAAGAAATCCGGTTCGCTTTACTCAACTATAATCGCCCACATGATGGTAAACATTCTTGCTGTTCTGCTGCTTATCTAAAGACGGTGTTGCACATGATAAAGAACATAAAGGTTGCATTCATTGAGCCAAGATACCAGATAAACTTGGGTTACGAGGCAAGGGTCCTGAAGAACTTCGAAATACGGCGCATGTACCTTGTGAATCCAAAGTGCAAGTTCAACGGCAAGAACGCGATAAAATACTCAAAGCACGCCAGCGATCTCATCAAGAATGCGGCAATACTGAAAGATTTAAAGAGTGTGACAAGGAATTCTTTCGTCGTCGGCACCACTGCATTGTGGCGCAAGTCTAAAAAATATTTCGACAACGTGATGACGCTTCCCGATTTCGAAGAATATATAAGCGGCAAAAGCATAGAAAATATGACCCTGCTCATAGGGCGCGACAATACGGGCCTTAACTCCGAGGAACTCTTCCAGTGCAACTCCATTGTTTTCATACCTACAAGCCAAAGATATCCGACTCTGAACATATCCCATGCACTTGCAATACTGCTGTACGCACTCACGGTGCAGAAACCCTCATCGTTGGCGGAGGAAATTAGCAAGCTCTATGCAGGCAGCTCGGATTTGCGCATGATAAACTCGCTTTTTGGGGCAAGCGTAGACTCAAACCCCTATATACGAAAAAAAGAGACAGTCAAAAAGGCATTCGAAAATGTACTGGTCCGTGCAAATCCAACGAAAAAAGAGATAAACGCACTTACCGCTGCATTTTCAAAAAAATATAAGGCCTAGTTCAGCTCTGCGCCTGGTCCGGCCTTTTCCTGTTCTTTATTATTTTTACCTTTGCGGGAGTTATTATGAGTTTGTTGTTATCTATCGCAGCTATGTCACCGTTCATCTTTGTGACGAATTCCTTTATAGAATCTATTATTTTCTTTGTTGTGTTTTCCCTGTTCTTCATCTCCGAGGTATTGAGCAGTATTATGTTTTTCTTGTTGAGTTCGGCTTCTATCACTGCTATGTCTGATTCATCCTTAAGCGCAACCGGCTTTATATAGAAGTCCGCAGGCTCATTAAGTACATCTACGTTCTCCATCTCCTCAGAAGTCATGTACTCCTCAACATTCATGTCCTTAGATACGCCTAAGCCTTTGCCTAATTTGTCGAATAGTCCCATTTGCTCACCATGTCGCCTAAAATGCATTTTATTTATCCACGTTAGCTTTTTTAATACTTTCTATATTTGCA
>JAMCZL010000018.1:0-6094 GCA_023485745.1 Candidatus Martarchaeota archaeon
GTGACCAGATTGTATACGTTTTTGGACCAGTTCTGAATTGTAACATAGCGTATGTGTGCGTTTTTATGCGCTATTAGCTCTACGACAGCCGAATGCAGAGAAGAGCTTATGTATATCGGTGCGGTGCAGCCTTCTATATATGTAACATCGGCACCCTCGTCCGCTATTATGAGTGTCCTTTCGAACTGTCCGGCCTTTTCGGCGTTTATTCTGAAATAAGCTTGCAGTGGCATTGAAACTTTGACGTTCTTTGGCACATATATGAAGGATCCGCCGCTCCATACTGCAGTGTTTAGCGCTGCATATTTGTTGTCATTTGGAGGTATTATGGTACCGAAGTATTTCTCCATTATTTCAGGGTACTTTTTAAGCGCTGAATCGGTATCTGTGAATATTATCCCCTGTGCTTCGAGTTCCTCTTTCATGTGGTGATATACGACTTCAGAATCATATTGGGCTTCGGCTCCTGCAAAAAACTTTTTCTCGGCTTCGGGCACGCCCAGCTTGTCAAAAGTCCTTTTTATGTCTTCTGGAAGCGAATCCCAGTTTGAACTTTTGTCTGCCTTTGGTTTCAGGTAATAGTATATATCTGCGTAGTTTATGTCGCTTAGGTCCGGTCCCCATTTTGGTACCGGCTTTTCATTGAATATTTTAAGCCCAAGAAGCCTTTTTTCCAGCATCCATTTGGGCTCGCCCTTGATGTTTGATATGAATCTTACCGTATCTTCCGATAGGCCCTTTTTGCTCTCAGAGTATACTGTTTTTTCATTGAAGCCGTACTTCTGCATGTATTCGCTCTCGGCTTGAACGACTTCACCGTTATTATTAGGCATTGCACCACTGTTTTATAACTGAGTTATAAATTTAACATATTTAAGGGTTATGCAGCCAAAGCAGAACCAAAGGTAATTTTTGCAGGTGTTAAATTTAACGTAACAATTAAAAAACTGCTATTACAAAACTAATTTAGGTGAAATGATGGATGGCATAATGGGATAGACGCGCACTTGCTTGTATCTGTAGCATGGACTTTTAACCTGCCATAGTTTATCATTATTCTGGAGCACTTTGGAGCTTCGCTTGAGAAGTTTATGTTTATTTGGATTTTGTCTGTTTAAATCGATAAAATCCTGTGGGTTTGTGTTTTTAGCTGTTTGGGTGGCGCATATGGCAAAACTGGAATTTAATAACGAATCGACTTATAAGAAATTTCTTGAAGGGGGAAAGGAAGCTGAATTTGACAGGCTTTTTGATAAGGCCATTGAGGAGGTAAAGAAAGGCTTTGGCAAGAAGTATCCTATGTATGTAGGCGGAAGCGAGGTCTTCTCGCAGGACCTACTTGAAGAGCGCTCCCCAATAAATAAAGATATTGTAATCGGATATTTTCAGAAAGGCCTTAGGTCACATGCCAGGGAGGCAATAAATGCTGCAAAAAATGCATTTAGGGATTGGGCTGCTTTGGACTACAGGAAACGTGTTGAAATCTTTAAGAAGGCGGCTGAGATCTTTTCTGCAGAAAAGTTTACAGTGGCTGCGATTCTGAGCTATGAGAATGGTAAATCTAGATACGAATCAATAGGCGAAGTTGACGAAGCCATAGATTTCCTCAATTATTATGCAAATGAGATGTACAATAACAAAGGTTACCTTAGGAAGGCTGTGATCAGGCAAAGCAGTGCCAGGGTAAATTCGGGATTCCAGGGCGCGCCTGGAAGTGAGGAAAAGATAACTATATACATGAAGCCGTATGGGGTTTTCGGTGTCATCGCGCCATTCAATTTTCCTATTTCAATATCCGTCGGGATGAGCACGGGTGCGCTCATAACGGGCAATACGGTTGTGTTCAAGCCTTCTTCTACGGACAACATGTCGATGCTTACAGGCCTAAAAATATACGAGATATTCACCAGGGCAGGTGTGCCCAAAGGAGTATTCAACTATGTAACTGGGCCGGGTTCTGAAGTAGGAGATGAGATAGTTACAAGCGACTCTGTGTCTGGAATTGTGTTTACTGGCTCAAAGTCAACAGGCCTTGAAATGGTCGCCAAAACATATAGCAGCGGGAGACAGAAGGTTTTCATAGTCGAAATGGGTGGCAAGAACCCTACCATCGTATCGAAATATGCTGACATCGCTGATGCTGTTGATGGAATCGTCAGCGCGGCCTTTGGCTTCGCAGGGCAGAAGTGCAGCGCTCTCTCCAGAGTGTACGTAAATGAATCAATAAAGGAGAAATTCATAAGTGCGCTCATGGAAAAAACTCGCGCGTTGAAGATAGGCAATCCGCTTGAAAAGGAGAATTATGTTGGGCCGCTGATAAGCGAATCCGCATACAGAAGGTTTGCAGAGTACGTTGAAAAGGGCAAGGCTGCTGGAAATCTCATATATGGCGGGAAAAGAGCCGATGTTGGGCTCAATGGATTTTATGTTGAGCCGACAATCTTGGAAATCAAGCACGAAAACGAGATAATGCATAAGGAGCTTTTCGTGCCAATTCTAGCCATAGACTACTACAAGGACTTTGATGACGCTTTATCTAAGGCTAACGACGTCGAATACGGATTGACTGCTGGGCTCTACAGTAAAAACAAAAAGGAGATAAGCAAGTTTATCGACAGCATAGAAGCCGGAGTTGTCTATGTAAATAGGAGGATCAGTGCAACGACAGGTGCCATAGTAGGAGCGCACACGTTTGTTGGCTGGAAGGGCAGCGGACTTACTGGGAAGGGCACCGGGAGCAGGAATTACCTGCAGCAGTTTCTGCGCGAGCAGAGCGTGGCTGTAGTAAAATGAAGTGCTTTAAGTGCTGTTCGAAGCAATTCAGAAAAGGCTTAGGTATAGAAAGGCTAATGTTGTACTGGGGCGTTTAAGGCTTGACGCACTGGTTGCCGATAGCTTCTTGAAGCGGATGATAGGGCTCATGTTCAGGAACGAACTTTCCGGCAGGGAGTGCATGCTCTTCATTTTTGGCAGGCCAGGCAGGTATGGAATATGGATGAAAAATATGAGATTCAGTATAGACGTTGTTTGGATTGACGATAAATTTAATGTTGTAGACTACGCGCAAAACCTGAAGCCGTGCAGCAAAATAATTTGCAAGACCTATTATCCAGAAACCGAGTCCAAGTACATAATAGAAGCTGGGGCGGGTTTTGTAAAGAGTAATAATTTAAGAAAAAGAATGAAAATAAAAATAGGCTAAATCCAAAAAGGTATCTACCTTCTCCTCTTCTTTGAGCTTGCACTTCTGGACCTGCTGCTCTTCTTTGATGCCTTTCTTGATGATTTTGAACCTCTAGCTCTTCCGCCCCTGTTCATCTTTGTCCTTGCTATGTATCCATTGTTGTCTATGAAGTACAGGTATCCCTCTTCTCTTGAAACTCTCTCATTTCCAACTTTGGCCTTTCTGCCTCTTGGATTTGTTTTCATTGGAGTGCGCCATACGAATCCGTCCTTTCCAAGATAATAGAGATAGCCATCTTCTCTGTCTATCCTTTCGCTTCCTATTTTTTGTGCCATTAAAGTCACCAGTATTAATGATATAGTTAAGTTTAAATAACTATCGTCGAGGGCTCGTCAATAAATTATGTATGTGAATTTGAATTTTTACAGAATCTATAATAGAAAGCCACGATTTCCAACAGTGTGATGAATGCGACCGCATAGATTATTGGTTATGCAAGAAAGAATAAAGCGAAGCCTATAGTGTACCGTTGGAATTGGCACAGATTGTGTAATGATGCAAATGGTTGAAATTAACCCTGAGACGTGAGGAACCGCACAGAATTTATTCGTAGGCGCATGTCAGGACTTTACTAAACGATTAAAAATTGTACCTATTAAAATAATTAGCAGATAAAACGGTTTGTGGTAATATGATAGAGATAAAACTCATTAAGAAAATTGATTTGGAGGGTTATACGCTTATTGAGGGCTTTCCTGGAATAGGATTGGTCGGACCTATGGCCATAAGTTACATGGTAGACAAACTCAATGTAGACTATTGCGGCTATATAGAAAGTGATAAGTTTCCGCCCCTGGTGTCTATACATAAGGGAAAGCCTATGCCGCCAGTCAGGCTTTACGTATCAAAGAAGAACAAGTTTGTATTTATATTTGCGGAGTTTTCTATACCTGTCGACCTGGTCTTTGAGCTATCAGAGAGCATTAGCAAGTTTGTAGTTGCAAACAAGCTTGACAGGATTATATCAATTGGAGGGACGCCTTATCCGAAGGATGTTACAAACAGCAATGAGAAGGATAAGAACCTTATATTTGGGATAGCTTCAAGCGATAGCCTTACCAAGGAAATAGAGAAGGCTGGAGTAGAAAGTATAAATGAAGGCGTTGCTTCGGGAATCAGCGCTTTGCTTTTGAGCAATTCGATGACCAAAGGCATAAACGATCTGACATTGCTAGTGCCAGTAAACCCTGAAATAATAGACCCTAAGTATGCAGAGGTTGCAATAATGGCCATAAACAAGCTTTTGCACCTTGATATTGACATCACTGATCTTGAAAAGGAAGCGCAGAGCGTGGAGGCGAAGATAAAAGATTTGATAAAGAAGAACAAGGAGACCCACGAAACGCTGAAAAAGGTAACCGATGCGACAGGGCCATCGATGTATGCGTGATCTTGATATTTTATGCAGGGGTGGCAGAGTCTGGTCAGGCTTACCTAGCCACAGAAAAACGCGCAGGACTTAAGATCCTGTGGCCTAGCGCCTTCGTGAGTTCAAATCTCACCCCCTGCATTCTGCTTAAAATATCTTTGGATGAATCGACTTCTTTTAGCTGTGGATTGGCACTTGGCACGGATTGCAAATATATTTAGCCTTTTATTTTGATGATTTAATTGGTTCTTTCCATGTTTGTTGATTCGCTTACTGTAATGCTGCTGGCACTTGCAGCCAGCTCAGCGATGATTGCTTATTTTTTGATTGGAACGGTCAGGGGCAAAAAGGATTTCGCAGACATGGCGCCTGCTGGCTTTATGCTTGCATTGTTTGACTTTATAAGCGGATTCTACATGTCTTTCTTTTGGCCGCTGCCTGGACCGTATAACATGCTTTTCGGGGATCCGCTGCTTTTTTTGGGAATGATATTGCTGGCCGGAAGCTTCATGCTTTACAAAGGCCTTGACATTAAGATTTTATCGATGCCTGGAGTTTTCCTTGGAATTTATCTATTTGCTGAGACTTATGGCATGGTCGCCTTCAATCTTGAAAAAGGTGTAGATTTCTTGCCGGCATTTGGCCTCTATTTGCTCGCGGCGATAGCCGCTGTGGCCTCGCCGCTCGTATATTTGGACACCAAGAGCAGGAATGGAAGGATGGCGTATTACTTTCTGGCGATCATGTTTATACTTATCGCTTTCATTGCCTTGTTCATAGGTTCGGCAGGCATAGTAGCGCACCTTGCCTCTCCACCATAACGGGGTTTTCTGATGCTAAACGTTAAAAAGTGGATGGGTATTCTAAGGTTTTGGTCTTTCATAGACGCGGTAGTCCCAATAACGGTCGGCGCTGCGCTCTCCGGCCCTCATTTTAGTGTCATGCTTTACTTGTTGATGGTAATAGGAATTGTTTCGGCAACATTTTTTGCAAATATCATTAATGATATATTTGGTTTTAGGAATGGGACGGATAAGCGTGAGGATATTGCAATTGCAAGTAGGATGCACCCCCTAGTATATGGAATAGCCACAGAAAAGCAACTAGTGGGGGTTTCTCTGTTGTTATTCCTTATAGCAGGGGCATGCGGCGGGTATGTTGTCCTTTTGCGTGGTATGTATGTGGCTTTGATGATTATAGCCGCAGCATTGGCTGCAATATTTTATAGCGCAGGAAGACGCAATATCAAATCCGCAGGCTTTGGTGAGCTGCTTATGTTTATTATATACGGTCCGATGGCGGTGATAACGGCGTATTTTGTAGAGACGGGCAGCTTTTCATACAGCGCATTGGCTTTATCAATACCGATAGGAATTTCTGTGGCGCTGGTGATGCTAGCAAATAATATCAGGGATATAGCTGCAGACTCTAAAGCTGGCTTTTCAACATTTGCAGTCAGAATAGGGGATAGGGCGGCGCAC
>JAMCZL010000018.1:6388-10674 GCA_023485745.1 Candidatus Martarchaeota archaeon
GCTGTGAACTAGCTCAGTAGGATTTGGCAAAGTTTACCATTACGGTTGCCTCTTTGCCGCAGTATATGCATTTTTTGCCCTTTATGCCATGTGGAGGATTTGCGGAAAAGGGTATGTTTGTGGTCTTCATGCCTGTTTCGTCCTTTATCTTTAATTCGCAGTCCTCGGATTCACAAAATGGCGCTTGCACGAAGCCCTTTCCTGCCATTTTTTTCAGTTCTTCGTATGTGTCCACCTTGTATATATGCTCGTTGAGGAAATTTAATGCCCTTTTGTACAGATTGGAATGTATGTCTTTCATGATTGACTCTACGCTGCCCTTTACCTGCGATGCCTTTACTTTTGATTTTGCAAGTGTATCCCTTCTGAACAGTGTGACCTCGTCAAGCTTTGCTTCTTTTTCACCTATTTCTATGCGTACAGGAACGCCTTTAAGCTCCCATTCGTTGAATTTCCAGCCGGGCGAATATGCATCAGAGTCGTCCAGGAATACCCTAAACGAATCTTCGAGCTCCCTTTTGATCTTCTTGCAGTAGTCGATTATCTTGTCTCTGTTTTCTGTTTTATATATGGGTACTATCACAACCTGGATTCTTGCTAGCTTTGGAGGTATTACAAGTCCCTTGTCATCAGAGTGCGTGGCCACCAGGACACCAAGCTCTCTTGTGGAGATTGCAAACGTGTTTTGATACGCATACTCCATTTTGCCCTCCCTGTCCAAGAACTTTATTTCGAAGGCCTTGGAAAAATTCTGGCCGTCGCTATGGAAGTCCGGACCCTGGATGGCCTTGCCATCAGGCATCAGGTGCTCTATGCTATAGCTCCTCAGCGCACCTGCGAATTTCTCATAATTTGTCTTCCTGCCCTTTATTCCGGGGAGCGCAAGATATTCTTCCAGGACTTTTTCGTATATGCCAAGTATTATGTCTTTTTCTGCATCTGCTTCAGCCTGCGTTGCAAATGCAGTGTGCCCTTCATTCCACAGAAATTCCCTGCTTCTCAAGAATGGAGTTGGATGCTTGAATTCCCACCTTACAACATTGTTCCACTGGTTCAACCTTAGAGGGAGGTCTCTCCATGATCGAATCCATTTCGAATAACTGTCGTACATTATGGTTTCCGAGGTAGGCCTTACGGCAAGCCTTTCATCCAGTTTGGAATCTCCGGCATGTGTAACCCAAGCCACCTCTGGAGTAAAGCCTTTGACGTGTTCTTTTTCCTTTTCCAGGAATTTTTCCGGTATAAAAAGGGGGAAATACGCATTTTGTATGCCTGCTTTGATAAACAGTTCGTTTGTTGCATTTCTTATCGCATCCCATACGAAATAGCCATCAGGCCTGAATACGATTACTCCTGAAACCGCGCTATAGTCTACAAACTCGGAGGTTATCAGAACCTCTGTGTACCAGTCTGAAAAATTATCGCTTTTCTTTGCCTTAAGCGCTTTATTCCTTCCGCTTTCCTCCATATGCACCATCTATATGCTCTGGCTTTCAAACAGAGACCTAAGTATAAGTTTTAGGTGCCCAGCCTCTTTTAATCTTCTGTATGAATATGGTATCCATTCCTCCCCGAATGGCACGTATATGGACACCTTTTCTTTTTCGGCAAGTTGAACCGCGAGCTTGTTGCGTATGCCTTTCAGCATGGCGAATGTTACGTCCTTTTTGCTGTTTTTGTTGAGCTTTATTGCTTCGTGTATTATATCTATGTCGTGCGTTGCTATGGTAAAGCTTTTGCCGTTCTCGAATAGAAAGTTCATCAGCTTGTAGTAGTTTTCTGTTGTTTCGCTTCTCGTTTGGAAGCTCTTGTTCTTGCTTGCAGTGTACGCACCTTTTACCAGGCGGATTACGGCGTCCTTCTTTGTGAGCTTTCTCAGATCGTCTATGCTTCTTTTAAGGTACGACTGTATGCATATGCCGACCATCCCATTGTCAACTTCTTCCTCGTAGGCTGCTAGCGCGTCATCTATGTATTCGGCCTCCTCCATGTCCATCCATGTGAATACCTTTGAGCCTCTTGCCGCGTTTATTATTTTTTTATAGTTTTTTACAAATTCGTCATTGCTTATTAGAAGGCCCAGCTGTGTTGGCTTTACTGTTATGTCAGCGGTTACTTTTTCATTTTCTATATAGCGTATAAGGCGCAGGTATATGTCTATCGTTTTCGCTATGTCTTCTTCCTTTGTATACGCTTCGCCCAAGAAATTTATCAGTGCACGAATTTTTTTTGAGTTAAAGTATTTGGCTACTGCAATTGCGTCCCTGTCGTTTGCCCCGGCGATCCACCTTCCGGCCACCAGCTTTTCAATAGCGTTGCCTGCTTTACCCATTATTACGCACCTTTTTGACTTTTATGTACCAGAGCATGCCTGCGCCATTTGCCCGCTTCGTTTGGCACCGCATTGGTGGCTATCACTAGTATAAATAGCAACATACATTTAAAATTTTAGTGCAAAGTAGTAATATGGGAATGGATGTATTGGCGCTTGGTGGAAATGCTATACTGAAAGAAGGCGAACCCAGGACCTTTGAAAACCAAAACAGTAATGTCAAGGCAACATCCAAATCAATAGCCAGGCTTATCTCATCCGGCATTTTAGAAAGCTTGTTAGTGACACACGGCAACGGACCCCAAGTCGGGGATGAAATTTTGAAAAATGAATACGCTTCTGCAGAGGTTCCAAGACTTCCCCTGGACGCAATAAATGCCGAGACTGAGGGATTTATAGGGTCTTTGATAGTGCGTTCGCTTAATTCTGAATTTAAGGCTCGCGGAATGAAAAACGAGGCCGTTTGCATTTTAACACATGCCATAGTAGACCAGCGCGATCCCGCATTCGAAAAACCTACCAAGCCAGTGGGCCCTTTTTATTCCTATTCCGAATTGGAAAAGGAATTGGCAATAGAAAAATTTGATTATGCCAAGTTTGGGGACAAGTACAGGAAGGTTGTGCCTTCGCCGAAGCCGGCAGGAATATTAGAATTGGAAGCCATAAAGGCACTTTTGAAGGACGGGTATGTTGTAGTGGCCGGAGGAGGCGGAGGCATACCGGTATACATGTCTGGCAATGAATATGTCGGAAGCGTGTGTGTCATAGACAAGGATGCCACAAGCAGCCTGCTTGCGAGCGCAGTAGGCGCAGAGTCGCTAAATATACTGACAGATGTAGATTACGTTTATAGTAACATTAACGACGCTAAGTCTGCTATAGCAAATGCAACAACTGCGACCATGGAAGAGTTGATGCCGTCTCTCCAAGAAGGCAATATAAGACCAAAGGTAATGGCCTGCGTGGATTTCGTAAAAAGAGGGGGCAAAGTAGCAAGGGTAGGAAGCCTGGATAGGATTGAAGATGTTTTGAACGGGAAAAACTGCACAGTGATAAAGGCCTAGCAACCTCCTGCACTGCTATTTGATTTTATTTGAACGCTCAGAGAGCATCTTGGCAGCGGACTCAACAGTTTCAAGTTCTGCTTCGTTTAAGACTTCGTTCCTGAAGTAGCTGTTTTTGCATATGTAGTTTAAAATTTCGGCTCTGTCTGTATCCTTAGATGCGGTATCTGCAATTATCTGCGCGGCGCTTTCTGACTTTATTTCCACTGCGGCCTCATCAATCCACGGATCCATGGCCTTGCTGTATTCGACAAGTATGTTTATGCTGTCCATTGCCATGAGAAACTTTCTCAGATCCTCTATGCGCTTTATAAGTGTGGGATATTTTTCCTGGTCCGAGTTTAGGTAGCCTTCGTATTGCGCATGCATTTCATCTATTTTTGCGGTTATGTTGTTCAGTATAAACATGTCGTTTTCATTCTCGGCATTCTTGTCTGGCATGCTCATCAGCGCGCCGCTTATCTTTATCCTGCCCTCGCCTTCCTCCTTGTGCAGAAGGGCTATGGCTTTGCTGATTAGTTCATCTTTCAACTTTATCAGCAGGTCATGGGCAGCAATCCACTGCGGCACTGAGTCGTTTTCTTCCTGCATTATACATTACCTCCGCTTATTATTGCGGCTGACCTGCCCAATTTCCTAATTTTTGAAAGCGCTGCGAGGCTTGCGACGCCGCCCAATTCTGCAATGAGCCCATAGTCGGAATAGAATCTTTTTTGTGCGGTTTCCATTTCTTTGTCGGTTACGGATATAGCCATGCCGTCCGTAGAACTCAGCGCTTCTAGGGCCTCAATTCCGAATGTTGGATTTCCTACAGCTATGGCGTCCGCCTTTGTGTGTGGATTCATGTATGTTATTTTTCCGTTTGAGTTAAAGGCTCTTGCAAGCGGATT
>JAMCZL010000032.1 GCA_023485745.1 Candidatus Martarchaeota archaeon
CTGCCTTGAATGCCACGATATTTGAAAGTGAAACCGGATCTTTTTCCGTGTTCGGCACGTTCCTTACGCGCGGAAGCCTGCGCTGGGCGCGACGTCTATGCCAGTATTGTAGAGAGCCTGCCATTTTAAACACTTTAACTTTTCGATTAATACCTTAGAATTCTAGAACTTGAAAATCCAGAACCTCAGAGCAATGAAAACTCCGATACGGATATATTGAAAGGCTTTATATTTATATATTTTTACTTTTATTTTGGTTTTGCGGAATTGCTGCAACGTCCCAATTACTTGGAATTCGCGCAGTATGGCGTTTGTGGAAGCGCGAAGCGCAGTTATGTCCTTCGCATCTATGTAGATGCAGTCTTTGTTCTCTGATATTTTTAAATGCATCGCATATTTACTGGTAATTATTTGTTTCAAGCCTTTGGAACTTCGAAGAGGATAGGCCCTGAATCGGCTTTAAACTTGTCATTCCGTCATATTCCTTCTCTTGAATTATAGTTCTAACAATTTTACTTGAATGAGAATCTGTGTTTGGAAAACCTGGAAAGTGCTCTTTTACATCTGTAACTAATTTCTTTATTAATTTATTTCCTAAGTATGCGTACCTCATTACTGCCCAACAATTCAGAAAATATTTCCTCGTAAATCTTCTGGGATAGCCTCAGTAAACTATCGAAATCTATAGTATTATCGTCAAATCTTCTCCACATCTCTGCGTCGATTTTGGAGTACTCCAAAATAGCCTCTGCCTTCAAATACGAATTAAATGCTTTCTTTTTAATCAAATCGGATAACTTTTTCTCAATGCTTCCAGCAACAGGATATGACCCACTATTTTTTTTATTTATAATGTCATGCAAGAGCGTATGTTTAAGTTCCTCAATTTTATTAGGGTCGGATGTTGCCTGTTCCTTAATATTTCTTAGGGCTGCGATGTCTAATAATCGACGCCTATGCCAGTATGGTAGAGGTCCTGCCATTTTTAAACACTTTAACTTTTCAATTAATACCTTAAAATTCTAGAACTTGAAAATCCAGAATCTTCGGGCAATAAAAACTCTGATACTGATACATTGAAAGGCTCTTATATTTATATATTTTTACTTTTATTTTGGTTTTGCGGAATTGCTGCAACGCCCTCTATTACTTGGAATTCGCGCAGTATGGCGTTTGTGGAAGCGCGAAGCGCAGTTATGTCCTTCGCATCTATGTAGATGTAAACGCAATTTTTATTCTCTGATATTTTTACCTTGCTGCGCTTGTAGGATTTGTCGATCCCTATTATTTTTTTATATGCGATGCCTTTCCGCTTGCTTATTTTGATCTTCGCGCTATGGTCCATTTTATCCATTACTCTAATCCCCTATATTTCTTTCCGGAGCTGGTAAGGCCCCTTTCAGCTCTTCCGCCCTTAGATATTATGTTGCGGTACGCTGCATCGCCTTGTATTGACGGTGAGGATTTGTCAAGTAAGATTATTTCATAGAACCTGGTGGTCCCGGTTTCACCTACAAAATAGGAATTCAACACTTCACAGTTTGAAAACTTCTTTGACGCCCTTTCTTCTGCTATGGATTGCATGGATTTCGCCCTGGAGAAGAACCTTCCGGTTTTTGACGGCTTCCTGCCTCCTCCTACTGTCGGGCGCTTTCTGTTTCCTTTCTTAACCTTTACCCTAGCTATTATTACGCCCTGCTTGGCCTTGTAGCCGAGCTCTCTTGCCCTTGCTATGTTTGTCGGCTTTTCGACCCTCAGTACGGCTGGGTCGTTGCCCCATGCCGCCAGCCTTTCCTTATAGGCTTCTGTACGCCCCTTATATTCTGATTTAAACGTTTGTTTAATGTTTTTATACATGCTCATGCAATCGACCTGTCCTGAAAAGTATATTGTGTTTGGTAGGTATTATTAAATATTAGAATTAACATAATTAAGCATTGTGTGATTTTATATTTTATTGGAAAAGGCTTTTAATATTATTTGATTTTGGCATTTGTTTGGACCGCGGCGCATTTTGCTCGTAATTTGCAAAACATCAAATTATTTCAATAATTTTGAGAAAAAGGAATATCATATAAATATGCGTAATGGTAAAATCAATATACAGGTGTTCTGATGGTATCAAAAAATAACAAGGCTAAGGGCAGGAACATTAAGCACTCAAATATAAAGGCTAATGTCAAAAGCAGCGTGAAAGTTAAACGCAATAAAGCTTTTTCTAAGAAGCACATACATGTCCAGGCAAAAAAGCACTCGGATGTGGTTGTCAAGCTTAAAAGCCAAGTTAAGAAGGCCAATGCAACAGGCATCAAAACAGCAAAAAAGCCCACGATGAAAGAGAAGCGTGAAGATTACGCTAGGGAGGCCGCAGTAAAAAATACCGAAAACGTAAGCAGAATAATATCAGAGATTGTAATGGATAGCGATATTTCAGAGTATTTGAAGAAAAATGTCAGCAAAAAGGCCATAGAACTAATAGAACTTCTTTCAACGCCAAGAACAGACGAGTATATCACAGATGCGCTTGAAATAAAAATAAACGCAGTTAGAAGGATACTGAATATACTGCAGGGATATGGTATAACCAATTACAACATATCAAAAAATGTGGACGGTTGGCTTTCTTTTGAATGGTACATAAATGCGGGAAAGGCTGCGCAGTTTCTGGAATTTGTCAAAAATGAGGCAAGCATGAAAAACAAGATTGACGATAGTTGCAACGACTACTTTGTATGCGATAAATGTTATGCAGACAATAGGCTGATATTCACGTTTGATGCGGCCTACGAAGCAGGATTCAAATGTGTTTGCAACAAATCACTTAGGAGGATAGACAAAACAGAGGCAGAGTCATTAATAAGCAAAAGCAGGGAAACTAATAAATCAGTTGTTGAATTATAAAGAATACTGATTTTGTAATTTGGCTTTGAATTTTGAAATTGAAGCGAGGTAGGGTAGTCTGGAGTGCCCGCCGGGCTCATAACCCGGAGATCAGTGGTTCAAATCCACTCCTCGCTAAATTGGCAGGGACCCCATACTTCCGGTAATCGTGCGTTTTATATTATATATGTATATTGATAAAAAGGTTTGATATGTAATTAATAAAAGCGAAACGGTAAAAAATAATACAGGAAGCGTGGTGGGTATGTCATTAAATGAAATTTACAGCTCTTTGTACATTGCTTATCATAAAGAAAGACAATCTAACGAGCTGCAAGCGATCAACAAAGATTTTTTCAATGAGGTACTTAAGGAAGTTGAAAGATCTGATTCTGCAAGCAAAAACGAAGAAAGCGAAATACTAAAGGCAAACATTATGAAAATTCTAGAAGGAATTTACGAAAGGCGAAAAACGAAAATATTATTATACATTGCATACAATAAACAAACAGAATATCTTACCACGCAGGAAACTGTGTTTTACGACAAAATCATGTCGATTTTTAAGGAAAACCGGCTTAACAACACAGAAGCAATGCAAAAGAAAAACGACATGCTCAAATCGCTTCATGAAATGCCGCAGATACTGTTGCCATCTGGCGCCAAGCTAGGACCAATAAACAAAGAGCAGATAATCAAAATAGAAAACGAAGAAGACGCCGAATTTCTAATTAAGAACTCAATATGTGAACGACTATAAAAGGTGCGAACATGAAAATAACTAGGGAAATGAATGTTTTTTGTCCGAAATGCAACAAGCATACTGACCACAAGGTAAAACTGTATTCCAAAAAGGCCGAAAGCGGGCTGAACCTCGGAAAAAGAAGAAGGGCGCGAAAGCTTACTGGATACCACGGGTTAGTAAAAGGCCAGGCAACCGTAGTCAAAATAGCAAAAAGACAAAAAGTTCTGCTCGAATGCAAGACATGCAAGTACAACGTGGAAAGGGTCCTAGGCTCAAGGACAAAGAAGAAACTGGAGTTCGCGATCTGAAAAGCCGCGTTACAAGCCTAAAGGTATTTTATGGAAACCAGAAACTTACCAAAAATAAACAGCCTTGCAATAGCAGAAGTATCCAAAATAACCCGGTTTGGAGCGTACTGCAAGCTTCCAGAATACGGAGGGCTGGAGGTTTTCCTGCCGCTGCGAGAGATATCCTCAGGATGGATAAAAAACATACACGAATTTCTGCACCAAAACCAGCGCATAGTCTGCAAAATAATATACATAGACAACGAAAAAAAGACAATAGACGTATCACTAAAAAAGGTAACTCCAAAGGATTCCAAGGAGAAAATAAATACATACAACCTGGAAAGAAGGCTGACGAACCTTTTCAACCAGATTGTGAAAAGGTCAAAGCTTGAAAGCAGCCTGCCAAAACTAACCGAATACGTCGCTAACGAATTCGGAAGCTATACGAATCTTTTTTACGGCGCCACCAACAATACCGACCAATTTAAAAACTCGTCCTTGCCAGAAAGCGTAAAAAACGAACTGAAGACGACAATTGAAGCAAACAGGAAAAAGAAGAGGTACCCTGTCTCATACATACTGTCAATAAGCACGGAAAATTTCACATCAGGTATCACCGAACTGAACAAAGCCCTTTCCGAGGCGCAGGCAAAAAAAGGCGTCGCAATAACATACATAAGCGCCCCGAAATACCGCATGACCGCAGAGGGCACGGACTATGCGGATGCAGAAAAAAAGATATCTGAGACAATAAAACTGCTCCAATCAAAGCTCAAGGACAGCACAGTCGAAGCTGAGAAAGAGAAGTTGAAGAAAGAAAAGGAAGACATAATGAATCTTATATGAACGGATGAAATCAATGGAAAATACCGTAATACATTTGAAAAAGGGCGTCAAGCTTAAGAACCCGATACTTGTTGTGGGCCTGCCGGGAGTAGGCAATGTTGGCAAGCTGGTTGCAGAGCAGCTAATCAAAGAATTCAAAGGCGAGAGAATAGCAACTTTGCACTCTCCACACCTTCCCCACGAGGCAATAATGCTGAAAAGCGGCGGAATAAGGTTGATAAATAACAGATTCTACCTGCTCAAGCCCGGTGGAAAGTCGCCAAGGCAAAACGACATAGTGGTACTTACTGGAGATTCGCAGGCAATAACCCCAGAGGGCCAGTACGAGATGAATTCTCACATTGTAGACTTCTTCAAAGAAAAGATGCACGGCAAATTCATATACACGATAGGCGGATACAACGCATCGGGCAGCAGTGTTGCAACCCCAAGGGTTTTTGCAAACGCGTCAAGCAAAAAGGTGATTGAAAGCTTCAAGGACAGCGGAATAACTTTCGGTGTCTCGCGCGGAGCAATACTCGGCTCGGCCGGCATGATAGTTGCATTTTCAAAGATAAAAAAGATCGACGCGATATGCCTGATGGGCGAATCAGCGCTCATAGATTTTGATCCGATGGCTGCAAAGGCCGTCTTGGTGATGCTGTCAAAGCGCCTAAGCCTCCCGATAAAGACGGACAACATAGATTCAATGGTTGAAAAAACCGCCAAGGCCCTCAAGGAACTGGAAAGCCAGCTGTCCGGATCTGCAGCGCTTCCGCACGACAGCGGGGAGAACAAGACCTCTTACATAAGATAAATAGCAAGTGGCACTTAATTTACTGGCAGGCGCCAGTAATCTAGCCTGGTAGGATATCAGCTTCCCATTTCAATTAAAGGAAAGAGCTGAACGCCCGGGTTCAAATCCCGGCTGGCGCACCTCACAGCGAGGGTTATATATAAGAGCCCCAAATGCCCTCTTATCTAACGTGGTTTTAGCGGCAATAAAGGTTGAGAAACCCGTTAACCAGCCACAAACTTCAAATAAGGTTCTTTTTAACGAAATCGGTTATTATCGGTATTTCTACATCCACTCCGTTATACGCTTTGAACCCTATGTAAAGCCCGTAAACCCATATAAGCAAGCCAAGCAGGGCGCCCAGTACGGGCACGGTAAAACCGAATATTATGCTTACGGCTATTGCGCACACCCCAAGAACGATGGCCTGCATTGCGTGCAGCTTTTCTCTTTTGTTGCCCTCAGCCAGAACGTAAACTATTATTCCAGAAAGCCATTCGAAAAGATAGGCAAATATGAAAATAGCGCTCTTAATGTTCTGCCGCCCTGCATCTCCACCTTTTTTAGAAGCCATGCAATCACCATCATTCGCTTATATAATTGCAAGAACCAATTAAAAACCTTTATGATTCCGCACAAAAAGCTATTTATAACTAATTCGCAGAAATAAATACGGGTAGATGTTCAGCCAAGCCGCACTAGTGGAAAAAAGTGGACCTGAAGCCGAGTACCTTTTACCCAAAATTTTACGGCCTGATAAAAAGCCCGAAAACATATCTGTTTCTGACGTGTATCTTACCGATCATGCGGTCAAAATGATGTTGCGCAGGGAGGTCAATTCAAGGGATCTCATTGAAGCAATATACAACCCAAACGAAGTCTGCTCGGGCCGCGGCGCAAACGTAAAAATATGCAAGTCAACGGTGGGCTCTAGAAATGTAGAAGTCGTCTACAGCCCCATAGAAGGCAAGAACAGCAAGTATACCATACGCGTGATAACCGTCCACACACAGTCCAAGTCCTGATACACCTCTAAATATCTTTTTGTCCACGGCTCGCAAGCAGCATTATTGCCGCGGCAGAAATTGCAAGAAGCCCGGCATAGGCATACGCATAGACCGGGCTTACGAAGTATACAATGCCCATTATCGCATTCGCCATGAAGATGCCCAGGCTGCGCGCTGCCCCGAGCGATCCCATGCTCCTGCCTATTGTCCTGCTCTTCGATATCAGCGATATTATGGTCGGCTCCAATGTCTCTATGGCTCCGGCCGCAAAACCAAGCACACCAACCCCGACGTACATGAAAAATACTCCAGCGCCCACAGCGTATGAAACACCTATTACTGCCGATCCGATTCCGGCCGCGAAATATCCCAGGAGCGCGAGCTTTACCCGCCTGTTTTTGCTTCCGCGTCCTATCACGTATCCCATTATGGCTGCCACAAGCAGAAAAACTGCGTATGAGGCTATGCCTGCTACCGCGTCAGAACGTTCAGCTATTGTTATAATGGGGAAACCAAGACTGTAAAAGGCCAGGCCGTAAAGCATGGTAGCCGCAAGCACTCCGAAATACGTTTTCCTGTTGCGCCGCGCAGTGGATCTATCCCTAAGTTTCATTGCACTGCTATGGTGCGCATCCCTATACTTAAGCGCAACCAGGCAAAGCGTAGAAGCCACTATCGGAATCAAAGTCAGGAGAAAAATGTACCTAAGGCTTATCCCATAGCCAAGCAGCACTGCCAAGTACGCCACCGCCAGGACTCCTCCGCCTACGTCGAGCGCGTTCAAGAAGCCAAATGCCCTGCCCCTGTCAAGCCTTGAAGATGCCTCAGACATTATGCCCCTTCTTGCAGGGCTGCGGAAATTCCTTGCCCACCAGCCCGCCGAAAAAAGCCCCATAGCCTCAGCCACTCCTGAAGCCATGCCGCTAAACGACAGTATCGGTATAAGCGAGTTGCCAAGAATTGCAATTTTCCTTTTCCCGTACCTGTCTCCAAGCACACCTCCAAAATATGAGAACAACGACCCTATCCCAAACGCTATTGCCATTGCAAGGCCATAGTCGTACACCGGCGCCTTAAGGTAAAAAACAATAAATATCGGGAACCCGGCAATCAGGGCCTGGTAACCTGCATCTGCAAAGAAAGCGGACAGGGCTATAAGAAAAACATCTCTTGTCAACCATTTCATAGCAACCCTTCAATGCCTGTAATATCCACAAACGATATAAGAGCAGTAAAATATATATTGGTGCACAGCTATATTTAGTGCACGGTCCAGGGTCCTGCCGGACATTGCGTAAGGTGATAAAATGGCCCAAATACCAGAGCTGCTAGAAGCGAAAATGAAAAAGCAGGGCTACCACTTCGTAGGTAAGCACTCCGCGGTAAAGATATGCGAATATACTGCAAACGGGCTAAGGGGAGGCACACTGTGTTACAAGTATTCTTTTTACGGCATAAAGAGCTGGCAGTGCATACAGAGCACGCCTGCAATAGGCTGCGACCTCGGCTGCAGGTTCTGCTGGAGGCTAATACCAGAGGAAATAGGCGTAAACTGGAATGAACTCAACGCCGTAGACAAGTGGGACGACCCAGAATACATAATAGACAACATGATAATCGAGCAAAGGAGGATAGTGAGCGGATACAAGTCAAACGCCGACACGCCGCTAAGGATGAAAAGGTGGAAAGAGGCAAACAACCCGAAGCACGTAGCCATAAGCCTTACCGGAGAACCCACGTTTTATCCCAAGCTTTCCAAGCTCATAGAGGGCTTCCACAAGCGCGGAATAAGCACCTTCCTTGTTACCAATGGGACCCTACCAGAAGCCATAGAGCGTCTGACCACGCTGCCCACACAGCTTTACGTTTCCGTAGAAGCCCCCGACGAGGAAACTTACAATAAGGTGGTAAGGCCCAAAATAAAGGACACTTGGAACAGGTACTTGAAAACTCTCGGAATGCTTAAACACCTTGGCACTAGGACGGTTCTGAGGATGACATTGGTGAAGGGGCTTAACATGAACAATCCAGACGGCTACGCAGAACTGATAAGGCTTGCAATGCCCAACTATGTCGAAGTCAAGGGCTTCTCATATGTGGGCGGGGCAAGGGAAGAGGCAAGGGGCCTGTCCCTTTCAAGCATGCCCAACCATCAGGAGATCAAGGAGTTTGCAAAGGTGCTCGCAGAAAAGACCTCCTTCATAACCACAGCAGAGCACATGCCGAGCAGGATAGTGCTGCTTTCTAGGGACCGGGAATCGGCGTCCAGAAGGATAATAGACTTCAGCAAGATAAGCTAGCTCTTGCCCTTGCTGTAGTCTGCAAGCCCCTGCGCATAAAGCTCGCTTGCCAGCTTAAATCTGGATACTGAATGCGCAACGACCTTGCCACGCCCCTCAAACTTTGCAAGGAAAAGCCCCACGCCACCGAACATGGCCGTTCTGATGTTGTCTACAAATGTTATCTTGTATTTCAGCGAACTGTCAAAACCAGCAATGTGGCCGGGGTCTATCTCAAGTGGGTTGCTGCCGTCAAGATCGTATTCTAGGATGTCACCCGTAACATGTATAAACACGGCTCCAGGCCCTACGAACTTCTGAAGCACGAGGCCAGCCCCGCCGAAGAATGCCGCACCGATTCCAACTGTTTCTATTGAAAATTTCACTGACTCCTGCGCGGCTACGAAGGCGTAATGTTCCGCAACGAATTCCTCGCCTTCATTAAGGTTAACCATGTAGATCTTGCCCGGTATTACCCCAGACATGGACGCATTGCCTTCCGCGCCATCAGCCTCGAATTCTGTGACCATTGCCGTAGCCCCAGTCATCTTCCTTTCTATCGCGCCAACCAAACCTCCAGCAAGCCGCGGAGTCATCTTTATGGTTTTGCTCTTGCTTATAAGCTTGCCGGAATCCGAATAAATCTTCTCGCCCGGTTCCAAAGTTATCCGCAGGGCTTGCATGCTTCCTCCAATTATCTCATAGCGCATATCATCACAGAAACAGATTGCGTGCAAAAAAATAACTACTTTTCTTTATTTGCCGCGATTTCAAAACTTACCAGCTTTGCGCTTCCGCAGTTCAGGCACTTGTACGCGAATGCCCTTTTTTTGCCGATTACGCGTATAGAAAGCGTTTTACCCGGGATCAGGATTGAGTGGCATTTCCTGCATATCGAGTCGTTAATCCTCTTCGGCAGCCTTATCCTGTGGTGCATGCTGAGCCGCTCAAGATGTGCAACGTATATGGAGGAAAGCTTTTTGTCTTCAAAGTTCTGCAAAGCGTAGTCAAAAAGAATCTCTATTCTCTGTGAGGCGATGCTTGAAACAAGCGCCCTGGGGTGCCTCATTACTTCACCTCACTCCAAGGTAGGATACGACTTTGTCAAGCTTTTCCTCTATATTATCCGAACTCCCTACGGTTATCAGGTTGTCCGAGCTTTCCACAGGCTCCTTCGAAAGAACGCCCCTGAAAAGCTGAACGGCCTTCTTTGCTTCTTCTTCCTTGGGTGCAGACACCTTTCTATCCCTGACTATGTTGGCCCTGGAAATTATTTTTATGGCATTGTCTATGCCAATTATGTACTTCTTTTGTGTGTTGAATCCAACAAGCAGGTCCAGCAGCGGCCTGAACTCGTACAGCTTGTAGTCCTCTACTCCCGGCCCGTCGGCCAGAACTATGCCGTCGTAGTTCTCCGGGCTTGCAGAGCTCGTATTTAGATCAGGCCTGTACGTTGCACCATGCTTCCCGACGCATTCCTTGGAGGTGTAGCTTGACATTGCGCATTCGATATCCCATCTACTGAAAAGCAACCTTATCGCAGATACCGTTTCGTCCCTGAACCCTTTGGGAGGCATGAACACAAGGAACTTCATTCGAATCCCTATTATATGCCAGGCAAAATATTTAGATTATTTGATTGTAT
>JAMCZL010000027.1 GCA_023485745.1 Candidatus Martarchaeota archaeon
CGGCGAAGTGCTTGTGTCCGTCCTCCACCTTCGACCACTTCTCGACTACTGCAGGATCGCTCTGGCCTTTCCACTGCGCGGATTCCGGCGCGGTATCGGTGTTTACTTCTTCGGGTGCGCTTCTTTTCTTCATTTCGAATACTGCTACAGGGCAAACGTCCTTGCAGTGCTGGCATCCGGTGCACAAAGGCTTGTCTACATAAACTTTCATTCAAATCACACATTATTGCAAGCTTTATTTTTAGTAAACCAATTTAAACCCATAGCGAACAACAGTTAGATTGGGCTACAAATTGTGCTAGTTCTTTGACACTATGGCCGAGCTGACGTTCTTCATGCTTATTATGTTGCCGAGCGCGTTGTAGACCGCCATCAGGGTATTGTACTTTGTCCTTGTCCTGCCCCGTGAGAAGCTCCATACGTCCTTGAGCCCTGCGAGCTCAAGCATCAGCTTTACCGGCTTGCTGGCTACGATACCAAGCCCTCTGGGAGCTGGCTTTAGTATGACTTCTATGCTGCTGCATCTTCCTTTCACAGTAAATGGAAGGCTGTGCTCCTGGCCGCAAGTGCACTGCCATGATCCGCATCCGAACATGACGGGTATGATGTTGCGCTTTGCGTTCTTGACCGCCCCTTCTATTGCGGCCTTGACCTCTATGTCCTTGGCTGCGCCGAGGCCTACGTGGCCCTTCTCGTCGCCCGCAACTACAACCACCCTGAATTTCTGCTTCCTGTTGTTCCTTGTCATCCTTTGCACGCTGGCGATGTCTATCACTTCGCTCCTTATGTTTGGCAGCAGGGCGTCGACTATCTCGACCTCTTCTATCCTCCTGCTCATCGCAAATATCTGCTCTATTGAGGTGACTTCATGGTTTTTGACCATTCTCCCGAGCTCCGTAGCAGGGGTCCATGCATTTATGTCGAACCTGTTAACTGGCTCGTAGCTTCGCCTTTGTGGTCTTGGCATAGTTTAATCACGTTTTTATATTTTTCTTTACTTCGTTGAATATGGATTCGATATTTTTTACGTCGAATTTGGATTTCTCGTACGATGAGAATTGGTGGCCTGCCTTTGCCTTATCCGTGTTCTTCGCGAACTCTGCTATGTGCTTTCCGGAAAGCCTAGATTCATTGAATTCTATGCTGTTGGGTACTTCCAGGCCGCCATCGACGCAGCCCCTGAGCGCAGCGAATATGACTCCCGATTTTATCGGCCTGTATAGCCCGTTGTCAAGCACCAGCTTTCCGTTTACTTTGCCTTTCGACTGCTTTGCAAGCAGCATGCCGGTCAGATATGCGGTTGGTATGTTGCATTTGGGCTCCCACTTGTACTGCCTGAGCGCCGAAGAATTGACGTGCGCCAGCACCTTGTCGCCGTCTTCGGAGTACCTTACCACCTGCGCTATTATGCCGCGGTTGGTCTTCCTTATAACCAGCCTGTCCATCCTGCTCTTCACAAGAGCCAGGCGCTTGGCGTAGTTTGTCAGTGCAGATGCCCTTCTCCTTCTTATAGTTCTATGCATTCAGATCATCATATGTGTTTTAACCTTTTGAATTCGTCTTCGCTTATGCCTACGCCTGTGCCTTTTATGTGGTTTATTAGGGAAACTTTTGTCTGGAACGTGCCGCCCTTTACCAGCCTGTAGAACTGCTTGAACATGGAGTTGTCTATTAAGCCTTTTTCCTTCAGATCCTTTATTATCCTGCGCTGCGCCCTTATCTTCTTCTTGTACTCGACGCCTGTCCTTGCCTTTTTGGTTCCTTTCTTTCTTCCGGGGCCGCGCTTTCTTCCTTCTAGCCTTTTCTTCCTTGTTTCCTTGCCGTAAACGCTCAGGTTGCGCTTCTCGTTTAACGCATAGACCTTTCCGCTCTTTATCAGTTCCCTCACGTCGTCGCGCGTTATGGCCTTATTGATGTCTTCAATGGAAGCTCCCTTAAGCCTGATGCTGCTCTCTCCCCTTCCGAGCAGATCTGCAGCGACCCTCCTTACAAGTTTGACTCCCATTTATACACCGTTTATTATTCTTATTCCCTTGCTCCTTGCTATTGATGCCATCTCCTCCCTTTTCTTCCTTCCTACGGACCTGGCGATTACAATGTCAAATTCGTTGGACGCTTCGGCACTCATGGCAGAAAGCTGGGACGTATTGCTTATGCGAAGCAGTTTCTTCCCGTTGCTCCTTACTCCGCGCAGCTTCTTTGGGTTCCCATAGCCTATATTCGGCTCGGCCCCCATAAAGTCCTTTTTTATCCTTTTCTTGTTGTCTATGCCCCGCTGCTTGCGCCAGCTGTCCTTGACCCTGCTCCTTTTTTTTGCGCCGTAGTTTGGCACGTTGAACTTCGGATGGTGCCTCTTTTTTATCTTTGCGAGCGGTTTTGCCATAATATCATCAGTTTAGTGAGTAGTATATCCCGTCTTGGAATATTCTCTCGTCTTTGTTTTTGGCCTTGCATGCCTTCCTTATGTTTGCGGCCGTCTGCATAACGTCTTCAAGCTTGGTCCCGTATATCCTTAGGGCTTTGTCTTTTATCTCGACCTTTGTGGAGCCCACTATCTTTGCTGGCCTTGGAGCCCTCTCTCCGAATATGTTTTTAATCATCAGCGTGTCGCCCTTGGCCTCTATGGACATGGGGAAGTGCGCTGAAATTGCCTCCATCCTGACTTCGAAGTATTCGTTGGTTCCTTTTATGTCGGTCTGAACCTCTTTTGAAAATGAGGTTATGGCATTCTCAGCCTTCTTGATGAGCTTTTTGTTTGATTTTACACTCTCGATTTTTAGCTTCCCCTGATCAATGGCAACGCTAAGCAGGGCATCGTTAAACGGCCTTGTGTTGATTCCGAGCTTTCCCTTGACGGTCACAGTATTGCCTTGCACTGAGACGTTTACATCTTTTGGTATTTCTATTTCAGCCATTTGCTCAGCCTAATATACATATGCTATCAGTCTTCCCCCAAGGTTTGCGGCCCTGGCATCCTTGTTTGTCATGAGACCCTTCGGGGTTGAAATTATTAGTATGCCGAAGTCCTTGCTAGGTATGTAGCGCTCCTCGTATTTCTGTATGTCGTTCTTGGATATGGAGAACCTGGGCTTTACTACTCCTATGCCGTTTATCTTGTTGGAAAGCACGATTTTCAGCTTTTTCACGTATCTTTCGCTGAACTCGGAATAATCTTCTATGTACTTTTCCCTCTTCATAAGGTCCAGCGTGGCCTTTACGAGCCCTGTAGAATATACAGTGCACTCCCTCCTGCCGATCCTTTCGTTGGTTTTTATGGTGTTTATAACATCTGCGAATCTGTCCATTAGTATCATCCATACTTCTTGAAATTCAGGCTGGGGGCGACCTCTCTGAGGCATCTCCTGCATATGTACAGGCTGTGCGAGCGTATAAGGGCTCTGCTTGAGCCGCATATCCTGCACACGCGTATGCCTCTTCCCTTGAATTTTTCTTCCTGGCGTACCTTCATTGCACTGCACCTACTTGAATATTATATTTTTCCTTTAGCATCTCTCCCAGCTCCTCTGGTTTTATTATCTTGTGACTGGCCTTTATCCTGCCGTTGGCTCTTTTTTTGATTGCGACCCTTGCCCCGCCGCGCCTTCTGAATGCCACATTGACATTCATGCCGAGCATGCCTATTTTAGGATCGTACTTTATGCCGCTTATGTCTATGTATTCCTTTATCCCGAAGTTGAGAGTATTATTAGTGAGGCTTGATTCCTTAACCTTGTTGTCTACTGCGCCAACTAGCTTTTTGAATAGCTCATCTGCTGCGGAGCCCCTTATGGTCACGAACGCGCCTATCTTGTTGCCCTTGGATATTTTGAACGTCGGATTCCTGCGCTTTGCTATGCTGTCTGCGGGCTTTCTTCCGGTTATCAGGGTAAGCAGCCTCTTTGCATTTTCCTGTGGCTGAGATTCGCTGCCCGTGCCTATGTTTAGCACCAGCTTGTCCACGCATATGTCGCGCATGGGGTTTTTTTGCTTGTCTTTCTTGGCTGCCATGTTTATCCCGTCACTATGAGGTTCCTTACCACAGTCTCGAACTTTTCTCCGCTCTTGCTTTCTATGGTGGCTGACTGCTCCTTGTGCTGGTCGGCCTTCTTTATCTCTATTATTTTACCTTGCTCGCCAACATGGACGCCGTCGATTATCCTGCATTCTGCATCAACTGCAAGGCGTACGGCCTTGGCTATTTTGCCGTCTTTGTCGAGCACCACGCTGTCGCCGGTGCTTATTTCATTGCCCTTGTCGGCCTTTATGTTGCTTCCATCATGCACGCGCAGCATCAGCTGCCCTTTTTTGCCCTTGTACTTTCCTATCACTTTGTAAAGCATTTCCTCTCCTTGTTTGGCATCTTCGAATGACACCTTGCCCTTCTTGCTTATTCCGACTCTGTATGCCTTGCCTTCGTCTGTTATTTCTATTACGTCGTTAAGGCCTACGGGGTACCTTGGATTCCTGACCACATTGCCATTCACCTTCACCTTGCCGGAATTTAGCACCTTCTTTGCAATGAAAGACTCTTCGACTACACCCATTTTCCGCAATGCCAGCACAAGCGCTACGGACCTTTTTAGAACGTGCCTGCCCGGGTTGGGCCTTACAACGTATGCGCTCTCCTTGCTGTGCATATCAAGGTATTTTGGAGCGTTAAGGGTTTTTATGTGTCTTTTGTTTCCTTTTCCTGCCATGAGCATCAACTAATTTGATTTTGCGCTTATTTTGCCTGCGCGGATCTTATCGGACATGTTAAGGTCAGTTATGTAGACGTTGCTTGCATTTATTGGTATGCTTGTTTCCTTGCCCTTTGCATTTTTCCTGACGAGCGAATCTATGAACACGAAGCCGCGCCTAAGGTCGACTTTTGTCACCTTTCCGGTTGTCCCGCGTTTGGATCCCTTCACGACCTTTATGGTGTCGCCTTTTGATATCTGAATTGCACGCTTGCTTATCTTCAGCTTGGCTTTTAGTGACTTGTCTATGTGCGCATGGACAAAGTGCTGCCTGGCATGCAGCGGAGCAGTGTTCCTGTACAGCCTCTGCTTTCTTGGTTTGCTGCTGTATATCATCATATCACCCTAGAGGCTATGCCGGCCAGCTTTATGTATTTTTCTATCACTTCTCTTGCCATTGCACCCTTCACCTCGGTCGCTACAGGCAGGTTCACGTCGGTTATCAATATGGCGGCGTTGTCCTCAAATCTGAGTCTCATGCCTGCAGCCCTGAGCACAGGGGACCTTTGCCTTATTATAACTGCCCTGACCTTCTTCTTTATGTACTGCGGCGAGCCGCTCTTTACGCTTGCCATGACTATGTCCCCTATCCCTACAGATGCCAGGCGCCCATGGGCTCCTGACTTTCCTATCTTGTTTATTATCATAAGGGTCTTGGCGCCGCTGTTGTCCGCACATGTGAGAATGGTGCCCGGTATTAGGGTTTTTGATATGTGCGAAGATATGCCTTTCATTTCACTCCTCCTCCTTCTTGATGACTTTTGTTACCACAAATGCCTTGGTCTTGCTCAGGCGGCGGCAGCCGCTTATTACCACAGTGTCTCCGGTCTTTGCAGCAATGCACTGCGGGTTATAGGCGGATATCCTGGACGTGTTCCTTAGCGACCTTTCGTATTTCTTTAGATAGGTAGTGTAAGGCCTTTCTATGACTACGGTCTTCGCTGCCTTGTCGCTGACCACTACGCCGACAAGTTCGCTTCCGCGAGTCTTAAGATTCCCGTGTACGGGGCACTTTGGATCTTTGCATTCCAATAAATCACTCTGTTTAAACGCTAAATTCGCAGTTTAGATTTTTACCTTTGCATCGAGAACCTATTTAAATTTTTTTATCTGACCCTTGAAATGTAGTATTTCAAGGCCTTTTCGGTTCTTTCGTGGGGCCTGAAATTTATCTCTTTGCCCCTTACTACAAAGGCCTTTCCGGAAACGCTGAATTTGAACACAGACTGCAACTTAGGTATGGTCTTTACGCCGCTGCTTGTCCTAAGCACCAGCGTATTCTTGGTCTCATTTATCACGAGGCCGGACATGCCCTTTTTGTACTCGTCTGAACTCTTGAGCACCTTTGCCCTGAGCCCTATGAGCTCATGCAGCACTATGTTCTTATTGTCATAGTGTTTAATATAAGAGTTTTTATAGCTCATAAATTTAAACCTTTCTATTTTTGAAACAGAGGCGCATGCACTACTACCTTACCATTACCCTGTCAGACACATTGGTTATGCGGTCTATGTCAAACCTTATTGTGTTTCCGTAGTCTGTTTTTATTACGAGCATGCCGCGCTTCTTGTCAACGTTTATTATCTTGCCTATGTATGCTCCGATTTCATTCACAACGTTTTTGTCCTTTAGCTGTATCTTGTCTATGGCGCGCTTCTTCAGGTGCATGCTGAGTATTGATACCAAGTATCCCAGGATTATGGCAATTACGCTGAATGCCAGAAGCTGCCAGAAGTATATCTGCCCTATAATCCATGCCGCGACCAGGTACAGCAGCATTATTGATATTATTGCATATCCGGTGTATGTGCCCTGGTTTATGGCCCTGTAGCGCAGACGCTTGTTCTCAAGGTCTATTATCCTTCCCATCAGGTAAAGCACCAGGCTGACCGGGAACAGCAGCAGAAAGCTTTCGAGCCCGTAAGAAATGGCAGTGAGCGGGCCGGACGAAGACGAAGATGCATAAGCGCCCGCACCTATTATTATGCTCAATATGAAGAATAGTATGAATCCGGTGTAGAATATGAAGCTCACCCTGTTGGTGCTTATGCCGAATCCCCTGGCGTATTCTACAAACATGTCTTCTACGCCAAAGCCCTTGAATATCAGGTATAAGCCTATTAAGGCCACAGGCAGCTGCCAGCCGAAATTGAAGTAGTAGCTTATTGCGAAAAGCAGCAGCAGCACCGCCGGTATGCCGAACACTATCCTGGCGTAGTGGGGCTCCTTGAGCTTTTCTATTAGGGTAAAGTAGGTGTTTTCGAATTCTTCCGCCTGCTTCATCCTTACCATGTCGACGCTGTTGACCTTTACCCTAGTTTTTAATATTGGCAGCACGCGGTTATCGCTTGCGCCGTCCGTGACAAGAACGCATGCGTCGACCTTGAACCTGTCAAGCACAAGGTCTATCTGCCTGGAAAGCTCTGCGTCTGCAACGTAGCCTTCGTGCTCGGCGCCGGTTACAGTTGCGATGTAAACGCTGTAGCCTGCCTTTTTGAGCTCGTCGTATTTCCGCACGGCCTCGAACATAGTATTTGCATCGGTCTCCTGCGGGTCTGCTAATGCTAGCTTTGTAGCGGCCTTTATGTTCTCGTTCTTGCCTATCACCGGGCCAGTTATTTTTGTCTTCCTGAAAAGGTCGTTGTCTATGTCTACCGCAAGCACCAATAGCCTTTCTGGCATTATATCGTTATAAATAGTATACTAATACAATAAAAATTTATGCTTAAACGCGCAATAGCGGAACTATTGGCTCTGCATGCCAGAAGGCTACTGCACCAGATAGGCAGCGCGCTTGAGTATAAGGTATATGCCAGCATAGCCAGGCAGTTTCACGTCTTCGTTCTTGTAGGGGCCGAATTCCTGGCCATTCATGGTAAATTTGTACGAAGATTCTACATGCACTTTTATGCTTTCTTCCCCCATTGCTATCGCATCGCGCATCGGCTCAAATTCTGAAAGGCCCTTGAGCGAATTTATGGTTTTTGACACTAGGCCCGTGTCTCCATGGAGCGTGTCTGGAACTCTAAGCAGGTGGTGCGTGTCGTCGGTGACATTCTTGTCTATCGAGTCGCCCTGCCTTACCGTCATGCCCTTTATGAGGTTCGCCCAAAGCTGGGATTTCTTGCTTATTTTTACCTTGTCCCAGTTGCCGACGCTTATTCCAAGTATTATGTCTGCCCTGTGCTTTTCCAGAAGCCTTGCTTCCTTTTTCTCTATTCCAAGCAGGGCGAGCTCGGCGGCGCCTTTGTTAAGTGCGTTTATTGTACCGCGAGCTATTCTGCCTCCCCAGCCCCCGTCTGTTGGCTTGGGACCGCGCAGCTGCGTGGCTCGCTCAGAGATCGACGGGAAGAAGGACATCGCATTTATGCCGTTTCCAGTAATGTAGTCGCTGATCTGTTTCCTTTCCGCCGAATTCAGGCTTATTATCCTTTCGTCAGCAATCCTGATGTGGTAGCCGCGATTGCCACTGAAGTTTATGTGTAGGCGCTTTTCTTCGAAGCCGAAATCTGGGACAAGAAAATCTTCTATGAGCTTTATGGCCTCTGCCTTTATGCCGGAAAGGCATTCGCTGCATACCCAGCCGGTGCCGTGGACCTTCTGGCACGGCAGCTTTAGGTCGGTAGCGTCAAGATCGAATACCAGCTCGGAGCCCTTCCAGACCTTTTTCTCCATCGGCCTGGCAGCAGGATATTCATAGAAGGATGAAGAGCAGGATATGAACGGAGGCGCATTTTCCACTATGAACTTGTTGAGGTCGGTGTTTGAGCCGAACGCGTAGTGCCTGTATTTTATTTTCCTTTCGAAGTCGCCAAACCCGAATTCCCTGCTTGCAACCTTGTCTACAGCGATTGGATGGGATGCATAGTAGCCCTTGAACAGGGATTTTGCAAAATCTAGGCTTGCGTTCTCCATTTCTAAGCACTTTGCTGCATTATTTTATTATGGCTGAATGGTTTAATATTGCTTGCTTCGTGTCGGCAGATCAAACGCATGCGCTGCACAGTGCATTATTGACAATTGGCGTATGCCTGGGCATGTGCTTTAAATATTACATTTTATTAACTCACAGATCAGTATGCCATTTATCGTAGTTGACTTAGACGGTTGTCTAATAGATGATATAAACGCCGCGTTCGATAGGCTGTTTAGAAAGCCGCTGGACGGGCCGTCGAAGTTCGCCGAGCGGGTCTTCAAGGAAGCGATATTTGCTGCCATGACCAAGCTGCCTAAACACTCGGCGTCTAAATCCATAAAGATGCGGATAGATTTCGACAGCAACGTAGTAGACGCAATCAAGACTGCTTTTGAAAAGGGATACAAGAGCATAGTAAGAACAGCCAACCCCAATTTTAAGGAATCAGACAGCATAGATGCGGTTAAAGCGCAGCTCAGAAGCGAATTTAATGTAGATGTAGATTTCTCATACTCGGAGAACAGGCTGAAGCACGGCATGTACAACGGTGAAAAGCCTGCCCTGCTCATAGAAGACAATCCCGAAGTCGCAATAAACGCCGCTAGGAACGGAATCGACGTGCTTCTGATGCTTAAGGATTATAATGGATTCCTTGGCAGGGTGCTTGCAAAGCTCAACCACAAGATACAAGTTGTCGGGCCTGATGAACTGGGAAAAAATGTCAGGGCAAAGCTCAAGAACCTGAAAAGCATTTCATGAGGCATGAGGTAATAATAAAAACCTTGATTGCCAATCTTCTTTATGGACGCCGACGAAATCAAGCAGGTAATAATAGTCAGGACGGATCTGGAAATGAGCAGGGGAAAGATTGCTGCGCAGGTCGCACACGCCTCGCTGATGAGCTACTTCAATTCTGAGAAATTCGACAAAGAGGTTGCAAAAAGGTGGCTGCAGAATGGCGAGAAGAAAATAGTGCTCAAGGTAAGCGACGAAGACGCTCTTATAAAGCTTTACAATGCATTCGAATTCAAGAAGATTCCGTGCGCGCTTGTTTCAGATGCTGGGCTTACTGAGATACCGCCCGGGAGCAAAACCGCGCTTGGCATAGGGCCATGGTATTCGAAGGGCATAGACCAGTTTACAAAGAGCCTTAAGCTGCTTTGACAATTTGTGCTTCTTTTATCACTTGACTTTTGTAAGCCAGTCCTTGGACTCGGGCGCCTTTCCGGAGACTAACAATTTGTAGTATTCTGATATCTTCTGTGTCGTCTTGCCCATAGAACCTGAGCCTATTTTAATCCCGTCTATGTTTACGATAGGCGTTATTTCAGCAGCAGTCCC
>JAMCZL010000008.1 GCA_023485745.1 Candidatus Martarchaeota archaeon
GTATCCTGGGTATTACCAAATAGTAGTAATCCTTTGACTTGAACGCCTTTATTAGAATGTAGTCCTTTGTGAGCAGGAATCCGATTATGTGGTAGTCGTTCTCCCTAAGCTGCCTGCTCACGAAAGCGAGCTTGTTTTCAACATCCAATTTATCACAATAACCAATATTACGCGGTTATTATATTTAATGCTTTACGTGAAGCCGCTTCATTGGTATATTGAATGGTAGGTGTTTCCCGCCTCGTCGTCTATTACTATGCACTCGCCCTCGCACTGTATTAGGCATGCTTGGCACAGTATGCACGCCGGGCCGTTTACCGCAACGGATATTCCGCCGCTTGTGCCGTCGTTTGTGTCGGCAAAATGCTTGTGGCCGTCCTGCACCTGGCCCCACTTTTGCACCATGGCGGGATCGCTTTGCCCCTTCCACTGCATTTCGGGAGGCGCCACGTCGGCGTTTACTTCGTCCTGCTTTGTCCTGTCCCTAAGCTCGAACACGCTCACAGGGCAGACGTCCTTGCAGTGCTGGCATCCAGTGCATTTTGGCTTTTCTACATAGACCTTCATTTTTTACACCTGGTTTTGGCTTACTGTTTTTTTCTTTACCAGCTTTAGCTCGTAGTCCTTCATTTTAGAGTATGCTTCTTCAAGCTTGTCGCTCTTTACATCCTTTGGCAGGCGTATCTCCTTGTCGTCTATTTTGTGCCTGCCGAGAGCATCGAGCATCTGCTTGTGGAATTGCATCTTCTTCTTCACAACCTCGTCATGAGACATCCCATCACCAGTCCCAATTGGTTGAAAAATTATTTAATACAATTGCTCGCGGTTGTATATGTTTATTATTGTCGCCTGCAGCCATGCGGCGAACTTGTTCTTCGGTATGAAATCCAGGAAGCCGAGCATCTGTTCCGTCGTCCGCTCTATTATCTCGTCGCGCTTCTTCACCGCGAAGCCTATGCCATCGTACTTTTCTATTGCGTCTATTACGAATTTTATTTCCTCGCCGGTTTTCTGCTCGCGGGGCTTGTTGTAGATTTCTACAAGCCTCTGCTTTTCATTGTCGCTTGCGAGATCGAATGTGTGCTTTACTATCAGCGTAAGCTTTCCTTCGCGTATGTCGTTGAACTCGCCCTTGCCGGAGTTGTAGCCCTTCTGCATGTCTATTATGTCATCGTTTATCTGGAATGCTATTCCGGCGTTTTCGCCTATTGCGCCGAGTTTTTCTACGATGTTTTCGTCCTGGCCGGCGGATATGGCGCCGAGCTGCAGGGGCCCGCGCATGCTGTAGCTGGAGGTTTTCCCGCCCGCTATCTCAAAATATGTGCTCTCTTTTGCGCTTCGCAAGCCGTCCTTTCCGTACATGAAATTAAGTTCCTGAAACTGGCCGCCGGCGGTGCTGTATGCGACTTCTATGAACTTGTTGTAGAGCCTTTCCCGTATTGCGGGGTTTGCTGCGTCAAGATAGTCTATGAACATGTTCCACATAACTGAATGCAGCACGTCTCCTATGTGCAAAGCAATGCTGCTGCCGTATAGCTTGTGGAGAGTAGGCATGCCCCGCCTCATTTCGGACTTGTCTTCTATGTCATCGTGTATTAGTATCCATTCCTGGGAAAGCTGCACTGCGGCCGCAAGAAGCAACGTCGCAGGGTCCTGGTTGTCATACATCAGCGCAGTAAGCATCAGCAGCATGGGCCTGGTATAATGGCTCGGCCTGTTTATGTAGTCGAAGAGCATTTCCGAGTACCTTTCGGCCGCAGCCGCATTGGAAACCAGCGCTGAAGGCTTCCTCACGTATTCGGTAATTATTGCGTGTATGCTCTTTTTTGTTTTGTTAATGAATCCTTCGAGAGTCGCGTCCTCGAATGAAACCACATACTTTGAAGTTTTTCCATTGTTCTGTTTTGCGTCCATAAAAATCAACGTGGTGGCGCTGCGGGCAAGGTTCATTGCCCGCATATCAATATTCGCAGCAGGTATTTAAAATCCATTGGGCGGGGGCTGGCTCTGATCCGCAATGATGCCGTCCCTGCCTTGGCCGTTGGGGCTTCCGGACAGATCAAAGTATTCCTTGAATTTTTGCGTTGTGTCGAGCTTTTTGGTCCTGCCCTGCCTTGACGCTTTTATGAAGCCCTTTTCTACGAGTTCCTTGATGTGGGAATATGCGGATGACCCGAAAACGCCGATTATCTTGCTTTGCATTATGGGCTCGTTTTTGCTTATGTATGCGAGTATCCTGAGCGCTGGCCTGGAGATTTCCGGCTGGCCTGCAAGCTGGCTGACCCTTGAAGCGTACGGCTCCCGGAGCGTCATCACGTAGCTGTTGCCTATTGGCTCAATCTTTAACGACGAGTCCTTGGCATCGTACTCCTGCACCAGCCCGTCAATAAGGTCCTTTATGTATCCAGTCGAAGCTATCCCGGTGATCTTGGCGAGTTCATCTATGCTTAGGGCTCTTGCAGATACGAATAAAGCTGCCTCGACGGTCTTTTTTGCTTCGCTTCTTGAAAAGTTATCCTGCATTCTGATCGTTTATTAATTTTATAATTATGTCTCCGAAGAAAATTTCCTGCATCAGCGTAATCCTCATGTCGTGCGCTAGGTAGAGCAGCGGCACAAAAACGTTCATTATCATGGCCTGCGGATCGCTATAGCGTTCGGACAGGCGGGAAAAAAGCAGCATGCCTTCGCTATCTGCGGCCGCTTTGATGACTTCGTAGAGCTCGGCTATTTTGGCGTCTATGTCCTCCTTTTCAATCGGGAAATCTATAACGCGGTTGTTGAATGATATCCTTGTTGCCTTCTCCTGCTCCATCTTCATAGACTTTTCCAGGGCATCGAGCAGCTCTGAAAGGGATATCTTTCTTGGAACCTGCTGCCTGAACCTGGTCACCAGCTGGGCGACTTCTGGAGGCTGTCTCGGCATGTTGGGTTCCTGCTCTTGATCCTGCTCCTGCAGCGCGTCTTCTTCAAGGAGTGGAATTGTATTGCTTTTGAGCTTCAGCAGTATGGAAGCCGCGAGTATCATGTTTGCCGGCACCGCAAGGTTCATTATCTTTATTTTTTTAATCAGGTCCAGGTACGTGCGTACAATGGCGGATATGTCTATGTCCCACGGATCCAGCTTGTTCGATTCGACAAGATGGATGAGCAGCTCGCGCCATGTGGCGTTCTTTACAAATTCCTCTAAGTTGAACTTCTTTGCGTCTATGTCTAACATTTCCGATTCTGACTGCATTAAGGTCGCCTAGGAGGTCATATTATTTTGAATAATAAATATATTTAATCTTATGCAGGCATTATAGGGAGTCCCACAGTTTCCAGAAGTACCTTTTCGATTTCTCTATCTCATAGGTTGAAGTGCTAAGCTCTACCTGCTCTATGTTGCGGTGCGTGCCGCTGTATGTCAGATTTGCGGACCCGGTCACTACGCCGCGGTCGGAAATGTACATTTTTATGTGCACGAACTTCTTCGGAGTTTTCATGTGTATTCGGCTGCGCGGGCGCAGCTTTACTGCGGAGAGGGCGCAGGCCACTGCGACAAAAAGCAGAATGAATCCGGCAAGTTTCAGGCCGAACAGCCCATACAGCAGTGCGGCCGCGAAAGCGGAAAACGCGGAAAGCGATGCGTATGCTCGTGAAAACAGCGGCCTTGACAAAAGTATGTTTCTGGCTTCTTTTGTCGGCGAAGATGATATTATGAATATGTGCTTTTTCCTTGACTCGCTCTTTAGTATTGCAGCGTAATATTCGTCTATGTAGGGTGATATCACGAGAAGCTCTCTGCTATGCCTTATGATGCGGTTTATAACCCCGTAGGCCTTATCGCCATAGCTGCGCTTTGGCGCTGGCGTTCCAAAATGCATGATATTATTTTGCATGCAATATTAGTAAGCCTTGCGCCCGCACACTGCGGAAAGCTCATTTGCGCTTTGTCCTTATCGCCCATTCAACAAGGTTTTCAAGCAGTTCCTTTATCATTTTGCGTGTTTCTTCATCTGTGAGCTTTCCGTCAGTCATCTTCTCCTTGGCCCTTGAAACGAAGATCTGCGGGCGCTCCAGGGGGTGCGCGTTAAGGAACGAGAAGATCTCCCTTAGGTGGTACTGCACCACTATGGTGCCGAACATTCCGGCAGATGCGCCCATGGTTGCAACTGGCTTCTCGTTGAATACGTTGTCTGAGGGCGGCCTAGATGCCCAATCTATTGCATTCTTGAGAGGACCGGGTACGGACCGGTTGTATTCCGGAGTCGATATGAGCAACGCGTCTGCCGATCTTATCGCTTCCTTGAGCTCTTTTGCCTTTTCCGGCATGCCCTCCACTTCAATGTCCTCGTTGTAAACCGGCAGCCCTTCAATATCAAATATTTCAAATTCCGCGTCCTCCGGGCACAGTTCCTTTGCTGCGGCAATCAGCATCTTGTTGTAAGAATGCTTTCTAAGGCTGCCCGCTATGCCAAGTATTTTCAGTTTTTCCATGTGCATCAACAATTAGTTAATATGTTTGGGGCAAATAGGAATAAATTATTTGCCTTGGAAATACCTCTGTGTCTTTCATAATTGACCTGCTGCTCCTTTTCGGCGTTGCAGTACTGCTTGGCAGAATTTTGGAATCGGTCAGGGTGCCTGCGATAGTTGGATACATAATAGCCGGGGTTATACTGGGCAATGTAGTTCTCAAAGTGGTGCAGCCGACGGCAATCCTGAGCGCAGTAGCGGAAGTCGCCCTTTTCTTCATAATATTGCAGATAGGGATAGAGGTCACAACAGATATAATAACAAAGGATGTTAAGACCAGCTTTGCGCTTTCGTCGGCTAGCTTCTTCATACCTGTGATTGTAGTATTCGGCATAAGCACGTATTTTTTTGGCATGGGCTATATTGAAGCAGCAACGGTAAGCCTTGCAGTGTGCGTGCCTTCGATATCAATAATATCGGTACTGATAATGAAATACGACTTGCTAAGGCTAGAAGGGGGCAGGATAATGCTTTCTTCAACCGTGCTCAACGACATAGTCGCATTTACTTTGCTTGCAATGGCGATAGGCAGGACCGTAGAGGGATTTTACAAGGTCATAATAGCAGTTTCTGCGATTTACGTGCTTACGCTGGCGGGAGGCAGGTACCTTAGGCAGTACTCGGAAAGGGTGCACTCCTTTTTCAAGCGGCTTAGGAACATGGAAGGCGGAGAGAACTTCGCCCTTGGGATCATACTGATGATAGGGCTGCTCATAGCTGCAATATTCCAGTTTATCGGCATCACGTATGTGCTCGGGGCCTTCTTTGCAGGCATACTGATAGAGGGCGCGCTTATAGGAAAGCGCTTCTACAAGAGGGTTATAAGGACTTTAAACCGCCTTAATGAGGGCTTTTTCATACCGGTGTTTTTCAGCATAGCCGGATTGGACTTCATACTGCCTGCTGCCAACACAGATGCGTATGCGCTGGCCATAATATCCGTGGATGCGATCCTTGCAATAACACTTATTTATTTTATTTTTGAAAAGCGCTTTAAGGCAATAAGCCATAGGACGCTGATTGGTGTAATGGGTGGAAGGGGCGCAGTAGGCATAACCATAGGCACGGTGGCGCTCGAATCTGGGCTGATAGGCAATGTTGACTATTCGGTAATCATACTGGGCACAATAGTGCTTTCAATAATAATGCCGGCCATAATAGACGCACATGTAAAGCAAAGGAGCAGGATGCGCAAGGCAACAGGTGCAGCAGTTATAGACAAGCTGTGAAAGATTGGCTCTGAAAAAATAGTTTATTTGACTTCCGGAAGATCAGTACCGCCTAGGTACTGGGCTCTGACATCCTCCAATCTAAAATCTAGGTTTGCTCTCAAGGAACCTTGTTAGAAATTGGCACTCTGTGAGGCGTACAACATTGAATGGCAAGCATTAATTTTAAGTTCACTCGGTTGTGGGCACAGGTAGAATTTTACTCTTTATATTCCCAGCTTTCGCTGCCTCTATAATATTCTTGTTAAGCTGCCGTTACCTGTTGCTTTATGCTGCACAATCAAACTATGCTTTGTTGCATTTTACTCCTGCATTTTTCGCAGGATTCCTTGCATTTTGGGTTTGAGCGCAAAGGCGCGGTTGCTCTTATCTATGCCTTTTATTATTTCCTCAGTAAATTGCATAACCGAATTTAAATAGTCCGCAATATCTTTGTGGTTGTTTTTAATTGCAACCATGGCGGCAGTCTCGCCGTTATTGTTCTCTAAGCTCAGATCTGCGCCGTTATCGGCAAGATACTTTACAATGTCAAAATGACCTTGCCGTGCTGCAATTGTCGTGGCAGTTTCTCCGAATGGAGTAGTCAAGTTTGGATCTGCGCCGTGGTCGACAAGATACTTTACTATGTCAAGGTGCCTATACCCTGCGGCAAGCATCATTGCGGTCCATCCATTTTCATCCCTTGCGTCTACATCTGCGCCTTGATTTAGCAGGTTTTTGGCATTTTCTATGTTTCCTGCGGCGACTGCCTTTATGAGCAGTGTATTCAGTTTTTCTTTGTTATATTGCATAGATGCCATAATTCACACGGTGTTTTGATGCATTTTACTCCTTCGGCGTTCGGAGGATTCTTAGCAATTCATGGTTAAGCTTTGGGGTGCTATCGCCTGGGCTCGGGGAGTTTATCATTTTCTCCGTATTTTTCATAAGTTGCATAACCGAATTTAAATAGTCCGCAATATCTTTGTGGTTGTTTTTAATTGCAACCATGGCGGCAGTCTCGCCGTTATTGTTCTCTAAGCTTAGATTTGCGCCGTTTTCGGCAAGATACTTTACAGTATCAAGATGGCCGCCCTGCGCGGCAAGCATCATTGCAGTCTTTCCACCAATGTCTCTTGCATCCACCTTTGCACCGTGGTCAACAAGATACTTTACAGTATCAAGATGGCCGCGCAGCGCGGCAAGCATCATTGCGGTCCATCTGGATTTATTAGTTGAGTTTGGATCTGAGCCGCGGTCGACAAGATACTTTACAGTATCAAGATGGCCGCCATCCGCGGCATACATCATCGCAGTAGATCCATATTTATCCCTTGCGTCTACCTTTGCACCGCGGTCGACAAGGTAATTTACTATATCAAGATAACCGTACAACGCGGCAAACATCATTGCAGTAGATCCGTCTTCATCCCTTGCGTCTACATCTGCGCCTTGCTTTAGCAGACTTTTTACATTTTCTATGTTTCTTGCGGCGGCTGCCGTTATGAGCAGTGTATTAAGTTTTTCTTTGTTATATTGCATAGATGCCATAATTCACACGGTGCTGCATTTTAACCTTAGCCTTTTCTCAAGACTTTCTGCATATCATAACCCACAGCATATTTGTTAGCGCCAATGTATGTATTGATGTAGCACCATTCGTACATGCATGGGCACATTGGCGCAGCTTATACACACTCCTCTCTTTTTCCTGATATATAAATATTACTTTTTATTAAAATTCGCCAAATCGGGTTTGAACAATTGCAAAAGTTAGCGCCATTTTGCTTTTTAGAATGAGATTCTGCCTGCTTCTGCCCATTTTTCAGGATGTCAATAATCTAATAGCTATTTCGCTTAATCCCGGCCACCTCCTTTATCGCGTGCACCAACATTCTTTGCGGATAAAATCTGGCGAAGTTTTTTCTAATAAGAAACTAGAACATAAAATTACCTATCAGAATAAATTCCTTCCTGCTTGCCCATTCTAGATGGGTGGCCTTCATCTCATCGAACTTTATCTAAAAAATAGTGCATGTCAAGACTTTACGCCATGACGCAAGAGAACTGCACACGCCTTCCTCGTAAGTACCAAATCAAGAGATATTATCCCATCTGTTTATTTTAGGGGGTAGCTTACTACAACATTAAAAGCCATCCCTACTATCCCACAGTGGCTATCGCCCTGCCTATTGCACCCCTTTGGCACTGACTGTAAAGGCTGCTGCTTCCGTAGCTTCTTTCTACTACAGCAGGGAAGTAAAAGATGCGGCGTGGCCCTGCACGTCGCCAGGCCGTATCAGCTTGCCCTCTTTGAAGTAAGTTGTAGGCTGCTTTGAGAAAGGCCCTTTGTAACCTGGATCTATGTCTGCTCTCAACGAATATCGTTAAAGATCAGTATTCGGTGAAGTGTACAAAACCATATTGAGAATTAATTTTAAGTCCACTCCACCACATGCCCGATAGAATTTTACTCGCTATATTCTGAGCTGTCGGGGCCGCCATAATATTCTTTTTAGCTGTTTGTTACCTGTTGTTTTATGCAACACAACCAAACTATGCTTTGTTGCATTTTAATCCTGCGCCTTTCGCAGGATTCCTAGCAATTGCGAGTTGAGCGCAGAGGCGCGGTTGCCCTTATCTATGCCTTTTATTATTTCCTCATTAAATTGCATAGCCGAATTTAAATAATCTGCAATATCTTCGTGGTTGTTTTCCATTGCAATAATGGCGGCCGTCTCGCCGTTATTGTTCTTTAAGCTCGGATCTGCGCCGTGTTCTACAAGATACTTCACAGTATCAAGGTGCCCGCCAAACGCGGCAAGCATCATTGCTGTTTCTTCATTAGTGTCCTTTGCGTCTATCTTTGCGCCGTGTTCTACAAGATACTTTACAGTATCAAGGTGCCCGCCAAACGCGGCAAGCACCATTGCAGTATGTCCGTATGTGTTCCTTGCGTCTATCTTTGCGCCTTTATCTACAAGATACTTCACAGTATCAAGGTGCCCGCCCTGCGCGGCAAGCATCATTGCTGTCCGTCTACCATTGTCCCTTGCACCTACCTTTGCACCATGCTCGACAAGATACTTTACAGTATCAAGGTGCTCTCGCCGTGTGGCAAGCAGCGTGGCAGTGTCTCTGTATACATCTTTTGCGTTTACGTCTGCGCCTTTCTTCAGCAAACTTTTTACATTTTCTATGTCTCCGGCGCCAGCTGCCTTTATAAGCCGTGAATTCAAATTTTTTTTGTTATATTGCATAAATGCCATAATTCACACGGTGTTTTGATGCATTAACCTTAGCCTTTTCTCAAGACCTTCTGCATATCATAACCCACAGCATATTTGTTAGCGCCAATGTACGTATTGATGTAGCACCATTTGTACATGCATGGGCACATTGGCGCAGCTTATACACACCCCTCTCTTTTTCCTGATATATAAATATTGCCTTTTATTAAAATTCGCCAAATCGGGTTTGAACAATTGCAAAAGTTAGCGCTATTTTTGCCTTTTAGAATGAGATTCCCGCCTGCTTCTGTCCGTTTTTCAGGAGGTCAATAATCTAATGGCTATTTCGTTTCACTCCCGCCTGTCCTTTATTACATGCACCAACATTCTTTGTGGATTAAAATCTAGCGGAGCTTTTTCTAAGAAGAAGCCGAAGCAAAATTACCTATCAGAATAAATTTATTCTCCACCAAGGGAATTTCACGCGCCTTCCTCGTAAGTACCAAATCAAGAGATATTATCCCATCTGTTTATTTTAGGGGAGCTTACTGCAGCATTAAAAATCATTGCTGCTATCGCCCCACCCATTGCACCTCTTTGGCACTGGCTGTAAAGACCGCTGCCTCCGTAGCTTCTTTTTACTCCCGTGAGGAAGTAATAGATACGGCCGTAGCCTAGCACGTCGCCAGGCCGTATCAGCTTGCCTGTTTTACAAGGTTAACTTTTGCCGTTAAAGAAAAGCTTGAATGCGCTGGGCTTAGTATTATCGTTATCAGTAAACGACGCATGACTTAACGCCGTAAAGCTAATAATTTTAAATGCTAGTTTGTTTGCCTTTTCGATAGCATTCTGTGAATATACCTCTTCCAATAACTTTTTACCATCTTCCCGCTCCTTCTTTCTGATTTTTTCATCTGGAACTGAATCTATAATCTTATTCAATGCCCTCATTGCACTATCTAAAGACTTTATTTTTTCTCTCGAAGGAATTATTTCTTCTTTGT
>JAMCZL010000050.1 GCA_023485745.1 Candidatus Martarchaeota archaeon
CAGCACTGCAAATTTTGCGCCATCGTAGTCCTGCGCCTCAAGGCCGAACAGGTTATACGGCGGCGTCTTGTTAAGAATTTCCATACTACTAATTGCGCAAAACTATTTAATATGCTAATGCCGCATAAGCATTGTGGCATTTTTCATGGACAACATTCGCGGGAATTCGAAAATGGCGCTTGTCTTCATGGCCACATCATTTGCATACCTGCTATTCGGCACCATTGTGCTTTCGCTGAGCCTTGCAGGCGTGCTGCCGATCAGCCACGATTCCGTATTCATACTGATCCTTTACGGCTTTGTGGTAATGATAATATTCGGACTGTCTTACATGTTCGCGCCTGGCTTCTCGCATACCAAATTTGCGGATTACAGGGTTTCCGCGGCCGAGTACCTGATGCTAAATGCGGGCGTAATCCTGCTATTCTACTCGTTTATTGCTGCGTCTACCATTCCGGGACCTCAGAAAATTACGGCCCTCGCAGCCCTAGTGCTCATAGCCGCGTCGGTGCTGCTGCATGCTGCAAGCATATGGCGCATACTGCTTCCAAAAGGCGGACCAGTACAGCCACCAGGCTCTGCTGGAAAACCCGCGTCCCAGTCAAAGGGATTTTAGGACAAAAGTCAACCATAACCCTCCCGAATAGGTTATGGGGGACGGCGATGCGGTTTATCTCCGTATCGATCAGGAAAACGGGGTAAAAGTCAGAGATGTAGTTGGATTTATGATCAAAAAAAGTAACCCATTTGGAACCGGTGCAAAAGTAGATTGCCCTAAAGGGCATATAGGAAAAGAGGCCCATCTAATTGTGACTGACCGAAAGGCCGATTAACGACTTTTGTCCCAAACTCTATTCTTGCCAAACTAATAAATAATTGGGCTTAAAAGAAACAATGCAGAAATAAGTGACATGTAGTCTGCGAAAATGGCTTTGCATGGCTGGTAATGCTTGGCTAGTTCCGGCGTCTCTGGACAACTCCGCCTAAGCATCGGGGGTATTGTTATGGTGTTTGTATCTTTGCTCAGCATCACAATTTCTGCAGCGGTATTGCTGCTTGGCGCAGGGCTTCTGCTCAAAAAATTCAGGCACGGCGTGGTGCTTGCAGTCGCCATAGGCATAGGCGCAATGGCCTTGGCGCTTCTAATACAGTCTGTTTTTCAGGAGATTCCATTCATACTTGTCTTTGAGTCCGCAAAGAGCATATCCTCGGCAAGCTTGCGATATGTGGCCCTTCAAAAGGAATATCCCGTTGAAATAGCCGCTTTCCTCGGAATCATGGCTGGCCTTTGGCAGGAAGGCATGAAGCTTTTTGCAGTTAAGTACCGCAAGGCGCAGGACGCACCATGGATTGGCTTTGGTTTCGCAGCTGTTGATATCGCGGTCTTTGTCTTCGGACTCCTCCCGGGATTGTCGTCTTCGGGCTCGGCAGCCGCTGTCGGCGCATTTTTGCTGATAGGCATAGTCCTGCAGGCTCCGTTTTCAATGATGTTCCACACAGGCACGGCGGTCTTCCTTAAGGACGGCGTTGCAAGGAAGAAAGCGCCCAGGAATTTTTTTGTCGCGTTCCTGGCTCACTCATATGTCGACGGCATGCTGGACTATGTGACTATAGCAACTGTGCTGCTAGGCTTTTCATATGCAGCTGGGGAACTCATTGTCTGGATACCGTCAACCGCAATCGCGCTTATTTTTCTCGCCTACTTGGTAAGGCACAAAGATTTAGAAGCTGTGCATGATTAGCCGCGGCAGTATAAAATGATAAATTAGTTTGCTGGCAAATCAATAGCATGGAACAGTCCAGCTATGGATACGCGGCACTGGCGGCATCCAGGGTATTCAGGAGCATAGGGCTGATAGCCGTAAACATATCGTTCCCGCTGTACCTGTACGCGCTGCACCTTGACCTCATATCCATAGGAATAGTAATATTTGCAACCGTTCTGTTCAGCATGGTCATTGTGCTTATTGGGGGTGCTATAGGCGACAGGTACGGGTACAAAAAGTCCCTAATAATCTCCGAGGCGATATCATTTGCCGGAATACTGCTGCTGTCGGTTTCCACCTCAATCTACCTGATAATAGCAGCCATCATACTCGGAGGGCTCAGCGGCGGAGGAGGCACTGCAAGGGGCACCTTCTCAAACGGGTTGATGCCATTCCTTGCAAACAACTGGCACGACGAAAAAGAAAGGGTTCGGCGCATGTCGCTGCTGATGCTGCTCGGAGGGTTCGGCAGCGTGGCAGGCGCGCTGCTGGTCTCGCTGCACTCCTATTTTGCCGCGATATATGGAAACATTTTCGCATTTAAGCTGGTATTTGAAATTTCCGCCACGCTGCTGTTGCTTTCACTGCTCTCGCTGTTCCTGCTTTCAGAAGTCAGGCGCCCTGCCAAGACCACCAGGGTGATGAAGCGCACGAGCATGAAATATATATTGCGCATAATCGCGGCCAACAGCCTCAGCGGCGCTGGCATAGGCATGTCAATCCCAATATTGCCGCTATGGTTCGAGCTCTCGTTCGGCATAGGCACCTCATACATTGGTGCGGTCTACATAATCTACTACGCAATGGGCATACTCGGGTCGTACCTCGCAAGGGTCTTATCATTCAAATACAACCTGATCAACGTGGTGCTCGCAACAAGGCTTTCAAACGGTCTGCTGCTCATTGCAATGGCGCTGTCGCCGATACCCCTGCTCGCGTCAGCATTTTTCGTGTTCAGGGGCGTAATGGCATCCTTCGGCTCCCCTGCAAGGTCGACCGTCACTGTCCGCGGCATCGACGTAGAGGATTACGGGACGGCAACAAGCGTGCAGGGCATAGCTACAAGGGCGTCGCAGATGACATCCGGCGCCAGCGGCTATCTCATGGACATAGCGCTCCCCGCACCTCTAATCATAGGTGGAATACTGCAGGCGGCCAGCGGCCTCGCATACAAGAAACTGGTAAAGTAGCGCGCTACTTCCTGTAAAAGCTCAGCTCATCGCGCCCGGTGCTGTACGCCATTATTACCGCGTCCTTTGGTATTTTCCTGCTTTTGTGTATTACAGAGTAAAGACTGCTGTCCCACTCCAGCACGTTAGATATATATAGGGCATCTGGAGCATGCTCATCAGGCACCCTTCGAAGATAGTTTTCAATGCTGTCATGGATCAGGTTTATCCCGGGCATGCTCCTTTCGATCTTTATTCCCGGAACCAAAAAGAACTCATACCTGCGAACACCGACATCCCCGAGATGCTCTGATCCTGTAACTGCCGTCTGCTTTAGCGACACGGTGTTTCCATAGGTGGTATTCCTTCTGATGAATGCCTCCCTGCCTTCATTTATCTTTTTGCAGAGGTGCTTGAAATTGAGCAGTTGCCCCAGGCTTATGTCTACTCCTGTAATGCTCTCAAAATCGTTGCCTTCGGCAAGCGCAGGAAGCAGTTTCAATATCCCCCCGCCTCCTACTACAAAGAGGAGCCTTTTCCTGCCTCTAACGACCCGCCTCAGCCTGTCCAGATTCGAAGTGCTGTAAGTTTCATTTGTGTATGGATACAGGAAAAATTCCGGCTTGTTGTCGCCCCTGAGCAAGTCTTCCATGCCTGCGATTTCAACCCTCAATCTTTTAGATTTGGGTTTGCACACCTCGAACGACCTTTCCTCTTCGCCGCTCCACGTTAAGCCTGATGCGCCTGTCCTTCTGGAATTATAAGCAGCAGTCATCTCTCCTCGCCTCCGTTTGGTTTTTCATCATCCTTCCTTAAGAGCATTTTTAGTCCTGCGGCAAGCGCGATTATTCCGGATACGCCCGCAATGGTTGCGCCAATGGCAATATCGTTCTGCAGGGGATGCCCGAGCATGTATTGCGTCGGAAGCGTGGCATTTGAATTGTAAGCTCCAATCTCGTGCGGATTGAGGCGTATTATAAGGTATGCCGAGACACTTTCCAGCGCAGCACCAGCTATAAGTGCGGTCCTGCCCAGCACCTTTCTAATACTGTTGGACGGTTTTCCGTTTTGCGCATATTCGGCGGATGAGTCCGCCTTGCAAGTTGTTGGCATAGATATTAGATATATGCGCCTTCTGAGATATTTAAACTTTGCTTGGCTCATGGACAATGCAGCGGATTCCTACATGTAGCAAAGGTTTTATAGCTAAAGATGCGATATAGCAACAGCGGACCGGTAATCGCATGTCCATATACGTTGCAATATTTGACTCTAACGGAGTGCTGCTGAATGGCAGGGAATCCGACGAATACTTCAATAGTGAGGCAATAAAGCTGCTCAAGGATGCCGGCATAGCGACCACTGCAAAAACGCTGGACAGCGCATGGATCAAGGCCATGCAGGGCACAACTCCCGGAGAGGACGAGCTCTACATAGCAATGGGCAGGTTCGTAAAGCTGCTGCGTGCGCCGCAGGATCTGCAATCAACATTCGTAGCGCTGCACAAGTCCTCCGCCAAACTGTACAGGGCAACTGAGCAGGACTTAAAGCAGTCCCTGATGAAGATAAAGCGCCTCGGCATATACCTCGCAGTGCTCACAGATTCCATAAATTCGAAGAAAGACAAAGAAGACACGCTCGCATACGCGGGCTTGGGGGGCGTATTCGACGAGATATTCGTGCCAATGGACACTGGGCACAGGAAGCCGGACCGCGAGGCATATGAAGCCGTGCTTGCGCACTTCAAGGCCCAGCCGGAAAACGCCGTTTTCGTAGGCCACGACAAGGACGAGCTGGTCGGCGCAAAGCTGGTTGGCATGACCACGATATCGTACAAGGGCCATCAGGATGCCGACTACACTGCCGAAAGCTTCAAGGATATAATCAAGATACTGAAAAGCCTAAAAAGGAGGTAGCGATCCGGGAGCCTGCTTTCAAGCACACGAGTGGCACAGAATATTATGCTCTTTTGCGGTCACATGGCAAACAACATAGATAGACGTGCCGCACTGCCGTCCCTTTTCACGGCCTAACTATGGTTCCTGGCACATCCCTGCCAAGAAGCGCGTCGCGTATCCTGCCGGGAACCTTGCCGTTTATTATTATGCCTTCTGCGCCTTTTATAGATACCATCTCGTGCATGCCTATAACCTTAGTTCTCATGCCTCCGGTGACGTCCACTTTCATCTTGTTGGTCTCTGCATGCTCCAAAATGCTGTCTATATTTGATCCGTCTATTAGCCTTACAAGCTTGGCGTCAGGGTTAATCCTGGGGTCTTCGACAAACACGCCGTCGACGTCAGTTGCAAGCACAAACCTGTCTACGCCCATCTCCCCCGCAAGGAAGCTGAACACCTTCTCGGTAGAGGCTATGCTCACGCCCATCTTACTGTCCATGACCACATCGCCGTAGACTACGGGAATGAATCCCCTGTCTATCGCATGCCTGATGTGCGTCGTGATGCCGGCGGATGGCTTGCCGCCTTCAGCTATCAAAAACGACGAAGGCGCGAACTGGAAGGGCTCTAGACCTGCGTTTATAGCCTCGTTAACTATTATCCTGTTGAGCTCCTGCGCCACATGCTGGGTTATTGCGGCTCCTTTTCTGCTATCTGATCCGACAAGCCCCTCATTTACCCTGTAATCGTGAGCTGGCCTGTGGCCAAAAGATCCGGACCCGTGCCCTATTATAAGGTCGAAGCCGCCCTCCTCCTTTGCGGCCTTTACTTCATTGAGAACCCTACCAATCTCATCTACGAGAGGCTTGCTGGCAACGGAAATATCCGATATTACGCCTCCTCCAAGCTTTATCATATAGAGTTTTTTTGCCATTTTTGCACCACTTCAAAGTTAATCATTTTTTCCTATTTCAGGATTTCTATTATGCCTGGGAGCTAGAGACTCTTGATCAATAAGCGACTCTTCCCCCTCCAGCATTTCAGGCCCCGCGCCCATCCTAGATTCTATTATGCTCCTTACAACCCCTGTTTCTTCAAGCATCTTAATCACTTTGCCCCTGTTACTAGAGGTTGTTATTATGTGCGCATTTGACCCCGCGTCAAATGTGTACGCCGCAACGTATCGACCCTCGCTCTCGTTGAGCTCATGCACCGCGTATATTATGTTGCGCGATGCATCATTCAAGTACATTATTGGCGGCCAGCTGTCTATCATGGTGGCGTGCATGTTGTTGCTGTCGCGCATCACAGCCTCGGCAAGAGCATGGAAATCCCTATCCTTGACTGCTTCAACAACTTTTTTTACGCCTTCTTCCGCAACTTGCAGCCTAGCCTTGTATAGCGTGCTGGTTCTGACTGTAACGGTGTGCCCTGCACTGCTCGAAACCTTCTTCTTCGAAGGATCTACTATTGCAATCATATCCATCAAGTCTGGCCAATGCTTGTGGTCCACGACCTGCTCTGCAAAAGAGTCGCTGCCGTCATGCTTGCTTCCCGCGTTCCATTTCACTATGCCGCCGTAAACGCTTCTGCACGCGCTTCCGCTTATTCTCCTAGCCATTATTGATATCTCTCTGGGGTGCATCTTCAGATCCAGGGCGTTAGCCAGCAAGAATGCCAAGGTCGCGCCGCCTGACGCACTCGAGGCGAGGCCGCTGTCGGAAGGAAAATTATTTTCAGATACAATAAGCACCTTTGTGTTTATCCCGGCCGCCTTTTTGTAATGGTCTAGCATCTCGCCAATGAACCTTAATTTCTCGTTTGCGCCCTCTCCAAGGTTCTCCTCCTTGCCGTTTATGAACAACTTGTCCCGTTCTAGTTTGTCAGAAAAAAGTACGCTCGTCTTAGTTCCAACATTCTTGTCAAGGGTCATGCTTATGCTGGAGTTGTTCGGTAGGTTTATCTTGTCATCCCTCCTGCCCCAGTACTTTATGAAGGCTATGTTAGAGGATCCAATTGCCGTGTAAGTTCTATCTTCCATAATTTCACCGTCTAATTAACAATGCGCCGTCCTTTGAAACCCCCAATGGGTAGTTTATGTAGCCATGCGACTTCAGCTCCCTTTCAAGCGTGTCATGGTCCTTTGTAACCGCAATGGCGATTCCTCCGCCTCCTCCTCCTGACAGCTTCGCACCTAGTCCTCCGGCAGTCTTGGTCAAGGCAATCGCATTTTCAAGAGATTCGCTGGAAACCCCGAGCATTCTCAGATACGAGTGGTTTTCATCCATGATCTTTCCAAGGCCTTCTGCGTCATCCCTTTTCAGCGCGGCTATGCCTCTTGTGCTGCAGCCCTCTATCCTGTCGAGCAAGTAGTCTGCATACTCCCTGTTGTTTTCATACAGCTCCCTAACCCGTGCCACCATCTCCGCAGTGCTCTTCTTAGGCCCCGTATCTATTGCGCGCAGGACTATGCCGGCATTTATTTCTTTTTCCTTTTTCGCGCCTGACGAGCCCCTGTAGCTGACGAAGCCCCCGTAATATGAAGTGTTAACATCTATCTTGCCCGCGCCTTCGTTTTTGTGCCGCACTCTTTCGCCATCCCTGGCAATCTCGATTATCTCATCGTGGCCCAACGATATTCCTAAGGTGTCCAGCATCGCCAATGTAAAAGCGGTATAGCATGATGCGCTGCTTGCAAATCCCTTCTGCGTAGGTATGTCGGACCTTATCTCGACCTTGCAGCCGACGAGCCCTGCGCCATACTGCTTGTATATCCTTGACGCTATAACTGCAAAGGGCAGCAGGTCTGCATCAACTGCACTGTTCTCGCCTATGAATTTAAGTATGTGCTCGGTCTTGCCTTTCTGGTCAGGGATAGAATCCTTTGCAAAATAGGAACTGTAAATCGATTCAAGCTCCTTTTCGGAAAAATTTCTTGCTTTGCCTAAATCAAGCAGCGCGATAGAGAGCCCCGCGCCGGCTTTTTCAACCTTGGCGTAGGCGTACTTGTCTATCGCCATGGCAACCGCAAGCCTATCGTAGACTACTGCGTGCTCGCCGAAAAGCTTAATCACTCCTGGCGCTCTGGCTTCCATATTGAACACTATTTTATGCCTAACATTTCTTATTAACCTTGCAGCGTGTTCGTCAATCGGCGAATCAGTCCTCGCACCAAGGCTGTGAAAAGTATAAATATTATATAAGACCAAATTCATTCTGCGTTAAAGATGTGAGGGTGCAAAATATGGTAACAATACCCAACCAAAAAAGGAGTTCGAAGAGGCACGAAGCCTCATGCTCTGAAGCCAAGCAATACGAAGGGGCAGGGATGAGCGTCACAGTCAAGGCGCTTGCAATGGAAGACGAAGCAGTAGAAAGGCTTCTGAATGATTTGGCGGAGTATGCAAAGCGCAACTCCTACGACGCGCCCTCCATACTTACCACGTTCAAGGAGGAAGGCATAGAGGGAAGGTTCGTGCTTGATCTTTACAGGTTCAGCAACAAGAATTTCGCTGAAATGATAGACAACATCGCGAGCGAAGCGGCATTGAGCAAATTCTGGGTCTACGCAGCGCACCCGGAATGGCAGTAGGCAAGATGCAAAGAACTGCAATGCATAAAAATTAGGGTAATAAAATGGTGACAAGAACCGCAAAGGACTTTAGGGTTGACAGCGTGTTCGACCTCTACCGCATACCTTACGGCAGCGGAGGCAAGATATGCGTGCCTGCCGAATTCGTCGGCATAACCAAGAGCACTGAGGAGAACGCAACCTGCACGCTTTTCATAAAGACGAAGTACAAGCACGACTCTGGAAAGAATATGTATATATTCATATACAATGTGGACAGCGGCACTGCAGAAAAGACCGTCAGGGAATTTATGGACGCCCACCACGACAGCGCGCCGACTTTCGCAAGGCTGCGCGTGCAGAAGCGCCGAGACCCAGACGGCAAGGACTACCCGTTCTTCTTCGAGATCAGGCTTGCAGATTCTGAGCTCGAGTTCCTAAACAGGGATGATGCCTTTACAGGCAAAACCAACCTGGATAATTTCGGCCTGAGGGAATAGCCAATCTGGCGGCATGCACCAACCAAATGTGAAAATTATGCAAATCTTTAAAACAGCAAAGGAAGAGATAAAAAGGCACAGCTCCGGGATTATTGGCACATACCTGGTCGCAGATGGCACCTACTTAGTCACAGTACCGTTCCTGAATCCATCAACGCCGTTTTTCGGGACAAGCACGACCTTCGACGCTATATTGGGAGCATTCTTTGTCACATACGGATCCGCAAGAATTGCAAAAGCAGAGATGGCACCGGCACTTGCAAGAAGGCGTTCGCACGCCGCACTGAAAAGGATGGAAAAAGATAAGCAAAAGGAAGCCGAAAGCTACGACATAGAGCTGGACCGCAGCATATTCGATAGGATGCCGAAGGAGACCTTCATAAAGGACACCAACATAACCTCGGAATGGAAGCTGGACTGGTCCAAGGAGATGGCAGTAAGGGAGCTGGTCCAAAACGTCAGGGATGAAAAGGCCCTTGGCTATGCAACAACGTTCGGAGTATCAAGCAAGGGCGGCGACCTGTACGTGTGGGACAACGGCAGGGGCGCGGCCATGGACGGCCTGGTATACCTTGGAGAAGGAGACAAGAAGAATGCAGAGGGCCTCGCTGGAGTTTTCGGCTCTGGCCTAAAGATTGCATACCTTGTTCTGCTAAGGTCAGGCATAAACATAAAGGTAATTGCAAACGACACCATCATAGAGCCCAAAATGTCAAAGGACAAAAACGGCAAGGAGGTGCTGACCCTGGAGATAAAGAAGCTCGACTCCGCCGCCTTCAAGGGCACATGCTACATGGTTGAGGGCGCGGGCAAGATGGCAAAGCTCATGCGCAGCATTTTCGTTGACCTTGCACCCAGGGACGTAATAGCGGTCAATGAGATAAAGTCAAAGAAATCGGTTCTGACCGACAAACTCATGGTCGAAAGATCGCCTAAAATA
>JAMCZL010000052.1 GCA_023485745.1 Candidatus Martarchaeota archaeon
CATAGCTGAAGCAGCTTAGTTCAGTGGGGATTTTTGGCTTTAGTGCCTTCAATGTTTGACGCTTAAGGTGAATAAATGTATCCGAATATCCAGGCTTATGACAGAGGAGTTATGTTCAGCCCAGACGGGCGCCTTTTCCAGGTAGAATATGCAAAAGAAGCCGTAAGGAAAGGCGCCACTTCCATAGGCATGGTAGCCGAGGAAGGGGTTGTGCTTCTTGCACACAAGAACATAAGCGAGCCGCTGATAATACCGAGCACCGTTCAGAAGATATTCAAGGTGGATTCTTTCATAGGGGCCACTTATAGCGGCCTAGTATCGGACGGGCTCCACATAGTCAATCTGATGAGGACAAAGACGCAGACGCACAGGATGGTCTACGATGAAACCGAATCTGTCGAAACAATGGCGAGGGAGGTTTCTGAGGAGATGCAGATGGCCACACAGTACGGGGGCCTTAGGCCTTACGCAATATCGCTTATACTTGGAGGGATAGATACAGAAAAAAGGCTGTTCGAAGTAGAGCCAGGCGCATCATTTTCAGGGTATAAGGCAGACGCCATAGGCGTTGGCAAGAAGATAGCGGAGGAGATGCTTGTCAAGGACTACAAGGACAGCATGTCGGTAGAGGAAAGCATAAAGCTTGGAGTAGACATACTCAAGAAAGTAAATGAGAAGAAGCTTGCCCCTGAAAACGTCGACATATCCACCATAATAGAGAAGAAAGGATACAAGCCCCTGAGCGTAAAGGAGATTGCTACGTATCTTTGATTTGTGATTTAATGTCTGGAAAGACCGTAATTGCTAGGTTTGAACAAGGCAAGGAAACCTTTGAAATACTGGTAAACTCTGATTTGGCGTACGAGTACATAACAGGCAAGCGCAAGGACCCTATGAGCGTGCTTGATGCTGAAGAGATATTCAAAGACGCCAGGAAGGGCGAAAGGCAGGGAGAGGAGAAGATAAAGAAGGCATTCGGTACCACGGACATGGCAACTGTTGTAGACCACATACTAAAGAAGGGCGACGTCCCAATAACTACAGAGCAGAAAAGCAGGCTCATGGAGGAGAAGAGGAAGCAGATAATAGATATAATTGCGAGAAATTCAATAGACCCCAGAACCAACGCGCCGACGCCTGCGCTCAGGGTTGAAAATGCGATGAATGAGGCCCGTGTTTCAATAGACCCTTTCAAAGGTCCGAACGAGCAAGTAGAGGCCGTGGTAAAAAAGATAAGTCCAATACTTCCGATAAAGTTTGCAAAAATAAAGATAAACGTCAACATACCTGCAGAGTATTCTAACAGATGTTATGGCATACTCAAACAGTACGGTCTCAAGTCAGAGGAATGGCTTTCAAATGGCAGCTTAAGTGCAGTTGTCGAGTTCCCAGCTGGGATGCAGACTGAATTTTACGAAAAGATAAACAACGCAACCCAGGGCAGGGCAGAGACCAAGATATTAGAGTGAAGATATGAGAAATTTTATTTTTCCAGGAGAAGTAGTAGCTGAAAGGCAGCTGCGCATGGACAATACATATATAGAGAATGGAGTTACGAGATCTTGCATATTTGGGGTGTTTGACGACGAGCGCAGGACCCTTATACCGCTTGAGGGGGTATGGAAGCCCAGGTCTGGGGACATAGTGGTAGGTGTCGTGAACGAAGTGACTAGGAATGCGTACAGGGTCAAACTTACGGACCATTTTGAAGGGATATACGCTCCTGGGAAAATGGAGGGCACGGTTTTTAAGGTTGGGGAAGTCATGGAGGCGGAGCTCGGCCCGGTAGGAAGGCGGCCGATTATAGAGCTTGAGAGGCCGCGAAGGCTCTCCGGAGGCATACTCATAAATGTAAAGCCAGTCAGGATTCCGAGGATAATAGGCAGGGAGGACACAATGATCAGGCAGATAATAGACATCACGAAATGCAGGATAGCGGTAGGGAGGAACGGCATTGTATGGATCAGCGGCAAGAACTTGGGGATCGCAATGGAAGCCGTACTTAAAATAGAGCGCGAGGCGCACGTTCCAGGCCTTACCAACAGGATAAAATTGATGCTCGAAGAAAGGATAAAAGAAAACAAGAGTGATAGTAATGGGTTCTAGCTCAAACAAGCCGCAACTCATAGTTGACGGCAAAAGACTTGACGGAAGGGACTTCAACGAATTGAGGTCATTGAAGATAGAGGCTGGGATACTCGCCAATGCAAACGGATCCGCATATCTGGAGTGGGGTAACAACAAGGTGCTCGCAGCAGTATACGGACCTAAGGAGGCGACGCCAAGGCACCTTGCAGACACAAGCAAAGCCATAATAAAGTGCAGATACTCGATGGCTCCATTCTCATCCATGGGAGACCACGGCAGAAGCGGCCCAAACAGAAGGGCTATAGAGATATCGAAGGTCACCAAGGAGGTGTTCGAGAATGTCGTCATGCTCGAGGAATTCCCGGGAAGCGAGATAGAGATATTCATAGAGATACTTCAGAGCGACGGTGGAACAAGGGCTGCAGGCATAACAGCAGCTGCAGTTGCCCTAGCCAATGCAGGCATACACGTAAAGGATATGGTGTATGCGGTCAGCGCCGGCAGGATAGATGAGCATGTAGTAATAGACGTAAACATGATTGAGGACAACTATTCCGATGCGGACATGCCAGTGGCGATATCTCCAAAGGACAATTCCGTACTGCTTTTGCAGATGGACGGCGGGTTTACCAAAGAGCAGTTTAGCGAGGCTATGAAGATGATTTTGGAGTCAGGCAAGGTAATATCAAAGGTGCAGAGGACCGCGCTGGAAAGGCTGTATGAAAATGCGGAAAAAGGTGCTTAAATGGACGCTAAAGACGTAATATTGGGAAACTACATAAAGGAGCTTGCAAAGGAAGGCAAGAGAGAAGATTCTCGCGGAAGCATGGACTTCAGGGACCTAAAGATAAGCAGGGGTGTGATAGACCATGCAGAAGGGTCTGCACAGGCAGACCTTGGAGCAACCAAGGTGCTTGCAGGTGTGAAGCTGGTGCCGGAAGAGGCGTATGAGGATACTCCTGACCAGGGCAACCTCGTAGTGTCTGCAGAATTGCTGCCCCTAGCAGCTGCCGAATACGAAACCGGGCCGCCCAGTCCAGAGGCCATAGAGCTCGGCAGGGTTGTAGACAGGGCAATAAGGGCTGGCAACTGCATAGACTTGAAAAGCCTGCTGCTTGAGGAGGGCAAGGCGTGGACGGTCTACGTTGACGTTTATGTGCTCAACTTCGACGGAAACCTTTTCGACGCAAGCGTTATTGCCGCGATGAGCGCGATACTGGATGCCAAGGTGCCCGAATATGCTGACGGAAAGGCGGATTACACGAAAAGGGAGAAGAAGCTGAAGGTTGACAATGTAATTTCCTCGACCACGTTCGCCAAGATAGGCAATGCGATATTATTGGATCCGACCGGAAACGAAGAGCTCGGAATGGATGCCAGGCTTACTATAAGCACTGACGGCAAGATGATAAGGGCCATGCAGAAGGGCCTTGGAGGAAGCTTCTCTGTTGATGAGGTAGAGAGCCTTATAGCAGAGTCGCTCAAGAAGCACAGCCACATGGAAAAGAAGATACGGGGATAGTGCATATTTAAATATATTAATGCACTAGATTAAGTCCTATTAGACTGATGTATAAAGTTCGGAGTGTTTGCATGACCAAGTACAGCATAAGATACGGAGCCAGCCTCAGGAAGAGATATGGCAAGGTAAAAAGCCAGAAGATCGCCCTGTACAAGTGCGAGATTTGCGGCAAAGTAGAAGTCGAGAGGGTCGGTACGGGCATATGGAAGTGCAGGAATTGCAAAAACACATTTGCAGGGGGCGCTTACGCCCTGACTACGGCACAGGGCGAAATAGCAAAGAGGCTCATAGAGGACCTTGGGCACAGCGGTGCGTAGATGGTAGACATAACCTATTCCCCGGTCAGGGAGCTTGTAGTGCACGAGGTTGTCAAAGTAGAAATGGATGACCTTCTTAGGGAGAGAATCACCCCGGCTGGCAACATGCCGCTGTACTGGTGCGATGGAGTGCTGTTCAGCTTCTCATCCCTTCCGATGACTAAGAAGATAGTCGACGACTACATCCGCGGAACCATACATTGGATGGAGGTCCACTACTCAAAGATGAAGGAATATGCTCCGGTCGCAGAGCTGAATGACGAGCATTACAATTCCGTGCTCAAGATAAGGGTCATAGACACAAGCAAATCAGAGCTGCACAGGGACTTCGCAAAGTGGCTTAACAAGAGTTTGAAATAATGCTTTTCTGGTGAATACAATGTCATATATATGCACTAAATGCGGGAGGGAGACAAAGAACATAGAGGATTTTGTAAGGTGCCCCTACTGCGGCAGCAAGATACTGATAAAGGGTAGGCCGAATATTCCTAGGGAAATAACCACGGACTGATCAGGTTTTTACTATAATCGTTTCGGAAACGCTCTTTACCCTGCCGAAGTTTACGCTTTTTCTCTTTAGTGCCTCGGCGGTTCTTTCGGCCCTGGATATGTTTTCCATCTTGTCGAGCAGAAGGCTCGCCACAGATCCGCTTTCAAAGTCGAGTATTATGTCCTCAACAGCGCCTATCTTGTTTCCAGCAGTCGTTATTATTTCCTTGCCGTAAAGGTCAGATATAAGGATGGCCATTGCATCACCGCTATTATTTTGAATATCCTATCTTATATTACTTATCTTTTTTGCTGCAAAAACTCTTAATATGTATTCCCTGAGCTCCTTCATGAATGCATCTTCGCCGAGCCGCGAAAGGTCCTCCAGCTCTGCAGGATCGAAAAGCTCCTTGTTCTTGACTACCAGCTTGGCAAGATACGCGTCTGTTAGGTAATACGACTTTGACCCGCAGGACCTGCATATGTATATTGGCATTACAGGTATTGCTGAGGCCGTGCTTGTGGATTCCGCCACGCGAACCAGGTCCATCTTGCTGCATTTCGGGCACGCTTTCTTCAGCCTTACCTCCTCAAATACGCTCTCCCTTGGCTCTATGCCGTTGCGTTCCATAAAGCTGTCGACTGAGTCGCGAAGCGTGCGCCCGGATAGCCTTGAAAGCACCTGGTCTATTATTCCGCCATTTTCATCGAACGCCGTTTGTAATAGGTAGTCCTCGCCTATTTGCTCCCATAGAAGCACGACCTGGGTCCCGTTCTGCGAGTATTCGAGCTTTATGCTGTGGCTTGGGCTTTCGGATATGCTGGCTTCCATTTGAATACACTTCGGATACGCTCATATGCGGGACTTGTAGGATTCTATGTCCTCGGGCTTTATTATACTCCTGTGGTGCCTCTTTGCATTTTCTACAGCGTATTTGGCTATTTCGGCGGCATTTTCCGCAAGAGCCTTTGCGATGGCTTCTGCGGCGTCGTTCGTGACGATTATGCCTGAATCCTTTCCGAATAGCTTTTTTATAGCAGAAGTAGCTATTTTCATATAAACCACGTTTCAGCACTCAAGATCCTCATCACAAATCAGATCCTTTGTTCATCATCATGGTTATTTCTGCGACAAAGTATATAAAAAGTGTGTTTCACCGCGTTTTGCTCTTCTTAGTCCTCTCGATGCGCACGTCGCGAAGCATGTCCCTTATTTTCCTGTCTACCTTGTCCTCGGCTATCAGGTCTCTTTCAAGAACTGATATGACTTTGGAGCGCAGCACCTCGCCAGCGTTTCCGTCAACGTCCAAGTCCATGAACGTGTATCCATTCACCGATCCGAGCGGAGTTGTTCCTATCGGTATCTGTATCCTTTTTAGAAACGGGTTGTCTTCGGCGTCCTGCATGCTCGGTATTTTTATCATTAGCTCGCCGCCTGCGGTGGCTACTTGGCACACATGGTCATGGCCGGCTATGTGGAGCACGGCGTTGGTCCTCTTCTTTTCTACGAAGCCCACCATGCTGCCGGGGTTCCCGGTGCCGAGCTCGTGGCTGGCCATGGTCTCTATGCCGTCAACGCGTATCTGGTCTGCGCCGAATTCACTGCCGCCAATGCCCATTACGCGGTTGTCTGATTCAAGCGCCTTCTTTACCATTTCGTAGGCTTTCTTGTCCGGAATTCCGCTGGCTTCGGATATTTCCAAGTAGCCCTTCAGGTGGGCTTTTATGTGGCTCACAACATTGGTTGATTCGTCGTTTCTCCATTCCCTGTGGGTGTTGTTGTAATGGTTACCAGATACTGCTATAACTGCGCCGCCGCGGAGAATCACGTCATCTATAAGCCTCCACATGTGGCCCAGCAGTATATCGGGCTGCTCGTCTATGTTGTGTATGGACTTGCCTATGTTCTCCCTTAGCATTTCGGACATTTTCTTGTACACTTCTGCCTCTGAGAAGCCGAGTTGTTTTAGGGCCGCTTCGTACTTTTGCGGGAAGTCGGCAGTGTTGCCGTACCTTGTTACAACTGCATAATAGTTCAGCAACCCTTCCAGCATATCGCCGTCAAGCACAATGATATTGGGCTGGCGTTTTATGGCGTCTGATATTGCGGCGTCAAGGAGCTTCAGCTTGCTATGGTTTCCGACGTGCACGTCAGAGAATGCCGCTATTTTAAGGTTTATTGCTCCGCGCAGCGGCTTCTCATCTTTTCTCGCTATCATCTTTTCAAGATTGCCGCTTGATGCAATATCCGAAAGCTCGTAGTCCTTGAGCTCTGAAGGCCTTTTGTTCATCGCAACGGCAAGGTCAAGCTCCTTCCTTCTGAGATGGGCTTCATCGTTGTTCTGCTTCTTGCCGGAATTTTTAAGGCTGCGAAGCCTTCTTTTGAGTTTTCTGCTTTCTTCCTTGTCGTTCTCCTTGCGCTTCTCGTAAAGATACCTGTCGCTCAGTATTTCGTGTTCTATCGGCTCGTTTTCAGGTATGCGCAGGAAAGAGGCACCAGAGCTCAGGTAGCCCTTTTCGACCGCCTGCGTGTCCTTCGTGTTTATGCCTGCATTCCACATGGATGCTAGGCCCTTGGTGCTCCAGAACGGCCCCTGGGATAGCAGCACCAGCTCTGAAGGCGAGCCGTTTTTGAGAGGCTCTATGGAAAATGATGTGAAATCGTGCTTTCCTGTAACGAATATGTTTAGGAGCTTTGCCTCCAGCGCCTTCTTGTCAAGCACGCCGTTTACTGTTAGTATCTCCAATCTGTTTGCCGGAATGTTGTTGCTCTGCCTCTTCCTAGTTCCAAGCAGCACAGATGGATCGTTGGATGTGATTACATTGAACGAGAACGCCCCGCTATTGTGCTCTTCCAAGGACACCTTTTCTGACTGTATTGTTATATCCCTTTTCCTACCGAACGCGTTTCTGAGCTCTGTCATATAGTAGGAATGCGCCAGTTCGTTTATTACGGAGTGCGAGCCCCTTGAGGTTATTGCATTGTGCACGAATATGTCTACCTGCTTGTTCTCCTTGTCCTTTGAAGCTTTCTCGTTGCCCTCCCTCACGTCGGCTAGCCTGTTGTTGAGCAGCCTTATTGAATTTGCAATCTTTTTGGCCCTTGAAACAAGCTCTTCGTATTTTGCAGTATCCTTTTCTACGGTCTTGAATTCCTCCGAAACCGCCTTTTCGTCTTCAATCTTCTCCTCCAAAGTTTTCTTTATCTGGTCTTCCTCCAGGTTGTTGAGTGTCAGCAGGTACAAGCTGTTCAGCAGCTCTAGCCTGTGCTCCGCTTCTGTGCGCTCCTCGGTGTTGACTTTGAGCTTGATTTCTATGTTTTTAAGTTCCTCTAGTATCTTTTTGTTGTTTGGATTTTGGGCAATCTGCTGCTCCGCGGCGGCTTTGGAGTGCTCTACTGCACTTATTATGGCCTTCCTGCCGGCTATCAGCTCTATCTCCTCGCCCATTCTGTCCTCTATCCGCTCCCTGTGGAATTTGAAGTCCAGGCCCAGGTCCCTTATATACTCGTCAATGTTGCGCTGGTCTGATTCGGATGTTATGTAAATTATCTTGCAGTCCTCTGGAGTCTGCGCAACCAACCTTTCCAAATGGGGCTTCATTACTGCGGCCGTATCCCGTATGTACTGCAGGTTTTCCATTATCACGTCAAGGTAGTCGTTGCTCCTGTTTGAACCGCGCTGCGGAAAGAAAGGCAGTATGCCGCCGTTTATAACTAGCATATTTGGCTTGTCTTCCGTGGGAATATTGCGCAGGTATTGCGCCATCCCTATGAGGTTGTCGTCGCTCATATATTTTGTTGCACCACCAATATCAGACAAAACCAGTATGTTGAACTTGCGTTTCGGATTTCCGCCCACAGGTTTTTCCTCCAACTGCTCACCCAGTAAAAAGTTGCTGGCAAAAGGTATTTAATTAGATTAAAAAACCATGGTTATTAAAATCAAGGATTTGGTAATCAAATAAAATCGCTCCGTGGCAACAACCGGATCAAGTGGAAATTGCATTTCCGGCGCGTAGATAAATTATATCATGACAAACGTTTTTATATTTTTAAAACAGAATTAATTGATGTGATACAATGGCAGTAGCGGATGTAAACTCAAAGGATTTTGAAGATGAAGTACTTAAGTCTAAGATACCGGTTATAGTGGACATATGGGCTGAATGGTGCGGGCCATGCAGGATGTTTTCACCAATTATAGATGAGGTTTCTGAAGAGTACAAGGGCAAGGTAAAGTTTGTAAAGCTCAACGCAGATGAGAACGAGGCGATAGCTGCGAAATACAACATAATGAGCATACCTACTGCCTTACTCATAGAAAAAGGGGATGTGAAGGCAGTAAATGTCGGAGCAATACCAAAAGAATCACTTAAGAAGTGGATAGATTCAAATCTGTAAGCTCTGCATTTTTGGGCTTTGACAGGATTCGTAGTATGTATTAAATCTTTTTTTAATTATATTCTACTGCGTTGGTGCTAAAATGACTGATTTACCATTTCCAAGAGGGGTTAGGGATCTTTTGCCAAACGAAGCACTATTTAAAGCAGGGGCAGTAGAAAAGATTGAATCTGTATTCAGAGCCTTTGGCTTTTTAACCATATCAACGCCTAAGATAGAGTCCCTTAAGATACTAAAGGGGAAGAGTGCAATTGGGGAGGATGAAAAGCTCATATATGAGCTGAAGGAAGAGGATCTTGGGCTTAGGTACGATCAGACGGTGTCCCTGGCCAGGTATTATATAATGCACAATAGCCTACCTCTGCCCTTTAAGAGGTATGCAATTGGAGAAGCCTGGAGAATGGATGAGCCGCAGCACCTTAGGTATAGGGAATTCACGCAAGCGGACGTTGACATAATAGGAGGTGAAAGGTCGCTTTGCGATGCAGAAGTAATAGCTACCATCGCAAGTGCTCTAGACGCGCTGGACATCAAGTATGAGATATTAGTCAATAGCAGGGTTCTCATGGAAGACATGCTTGATGCTTTCGATGTGCCGGAGGACAGGCACATAGATATCATGAGGATAATAGACAAGCTGGACAAGGCTGGAAGCGATGGCGTGAACCAGATGCTCGAAAAGGCAGGTCTGAACGGCGAACAGCGCCTGAAGATAGTGAACTTTGTAGGAGCGAAGGGGACCAACGAAGAAAAGCTCAAATACGCGAAAGACTTTGCGAAGGGCGAAGAGGCATGCGATGAGCTAGGGAACATGATAGGGTTGGTGAAAAAGTATCCGATTAAAGGCGATCTTAAGATAGATTTCTCAATTGTCAGGGGCATAGACTATTACACGGGGATGGTATTCGAGGTCAGGGCAACAGATGAAGGAGCCCCGATCCAATCGCTGTGCGGGGGAGGCAGGTACGACAAGCTAATAGAAAATTAC
>JAMCZL010000048.1 GCA_023485745.1 Candidatus Martarchaeota archaeon
ATTTTGACTTTTCCTTTCACAAAATCACTTTTTGTCAGCTATTTATCGAATTTAGGATATAAAATACTTTGTGAAGCCTGCATTAATTGTTCGCGCTGCGTTTTCGCGCTGCAATGCTAAAATTTTTGGACTTTGGATGCCCGCGCCGTTTGTCCATATACCTTGAAATAACGTACTTTTTGCTGAAGCCGGCCTTGACGAAATATCCCCATATCTGAGGCGGTATCGTAGACGGATCCGTGCCGTACAAGGGGTGGTTTCGCTTCACTGCCGCTTCAAACCCGCTGCTTTTGACATTTTTATAAAGCGATACCGCCAACGCAAGCGATTTAGCCTCTTTGCGGCGAGCCTTTTCCAGCTCGGACTTGCCAAGGCAGGATTCTGAGGGACTTTCGACTACGACATATCTGCCTCCGAGGGCCTTCTTGAATATGTAGGATGCACGTGGCATGTGGTACGTTACAGCAACCAGCAGTATGCGTCTCGTGCCGCGCATTTTGTTGATTATCCTAGAGCTGTATAAGGCATTTCCTATGGTATCCATGGACCTTTTCTCGGTGATTATGGCGGAGGCCGGCAATCCCAAAGAAATTGCGTATCTCTTCATGCCTTCAGACTCTGTAGACTTGGGCTTTCTTCTATGCTTAAAACTCCAGCCGCCGCTGAAAAGTATTGCTTTGGCACTGCCTTCCTTGAACAGCAAAACCGAGTGCTCTACAATTTTTTTCGATTCGCAGGTCAGGGAACCGTCCTGGCTGATTTCCTTGCCAAGCGCCACTATTATGGTATTGCTGCGGTATTGCGTCCTCCCTTTCCGGACCAAAAGCTTTCCAGTCATATCATCATCAATCTTACTTTTGCTAATCTAGACGCAACAACTCCTTTTTGCGCGGCTATCCTGTCTTCAGTACCTTCCTGGCGTTTGCAGAATATATCTTCTCGGCCTGGGCCTCATCCAGGGAAAGCCGTTTTATGCTGTCCATTATCTTTTCTGTGCTGCCCCATGGATAGTCAGTCCCGAAAATAACGTGCTCCACGCCGAAAAAGTCCAGTGCAATCCTTAGCCACGGCTCCCACATTCCTTCTGCGGTGTCAACATAAAGGCTTTTCAGGACGTCAAGCGGATTCTTCTTGTGGGTCTGTGCGTATGTCGGATCCTGCATCGCAAAATCAGAGATCCTTCCTGCAAGGAGCGGAACTATTGAGCCCAGGTGATGAACCACTATCTTTAGCCGCTCATGCCTTTCGAGTATCCCGGACCTGAAAAGCCTGAAAAGAGCAAGCGTAGTATCCATATCCCACCCGAGCATTATGTCAGCATTGTAATCCTTAAGCCACGGATACGAACTTGCCATAAATGTCGGGTGAATCCATAGCCCGGATCCTACAGATTCCAGGATCGAGTAAAATTCGTCCATCTCCGGCCTGTCTATGGGCTCGCCTTTGACATTAGACACTATCTGTATGCCAGAAAGGCCCAGATCCCGTACGCACCTTTTGACTTCATCTGCTGCAAAACCAGGATCAGAAAGAGAGACCGTCCCTATTCCCAGGAACCTATCCTTGTACTTCTCAACGAGGTTTCTTATGCCGTTGTTTGCCTCTGTCGTTATGCGCTTTGCAGACTTCTCATCCATGCCAAGCCCATCGATCGCCGGCATGGCAAGGGAAAGCACCTCCTGGTCTATGCCCAGCTTGTCCATTACGGACAGCCGGTATTCCGCATCGCGCAGCGCCCTAAGCGAATTAGCCATGTTTTTTATCATATCGGGGATGCTTCCCATGGCATTGATATATTCGTCCGGGTATATGTGGTTGAATATGTCGATTTTCATGATAAGCATTGGCGAATCTAAATTTATAAGCGTTATCGCTTTTTTGCCGTATCTTCACGTGCCAGAGCAGCTTTTGTATCTTAGATTGCCATACAATCAGGCAGCAAGGGAACGGCCGAATCAGCCGTTTATCGATGTTCAGGGCAATCTTTACAGAATGCACAGCAGCATGTCTTTGCTAAGAACCTTCCTTTGGGTTGCCGGCGGCACTATACATAAATATCTATTGATAAAATTGATATGCGATTGAAATGGACAGAATTACGATGTGCCCAACGCTTGAAGTGCTTCACGTCTTGGGGAGAAAGTGGGCCGTTCCGGTGCTTGACGAAATCTATTTCTCTGATAAACATGCAAGATTTAATGACATGGAGAGTGCTTTGCATCCCATAACTCCGCGCGAGCTGAACCTGATGCTCTCAAAGCTGGTAAGCTCTGGCATTGTAGAAAAGCTTAACCTTCGCGGGAAAACCTCTTATGCCCTGACTAAAAGGGGTGTGTTGGTGCACGATCTGATAACCGACATAAAGCGCCACGGCGCGGAATTCGGAAATGGCGGATATAACTGCACCGATGTAAGATGCGGCCAGTGCGAGCAGTTCAGAGTCTGCCTGGACAAATGGCCGGGCCCGCAGGCGCAGGCAAACAGCAGATCACGTGCGATTTCTGATAATATGGTCGATCCCAAAGGCCGTAACTGACATGCTTGCAAGCTCAACAGCATTTTTGAGCGCAAGTTTTGGAGCGATTCCCGCTGCAATTTGGGCCATAAATGCCCCTCCGAGTATATCTCCGGAGCCGCTTTTTTCCACCGACTTTACGCTTGGAGCCTTCGCATAAAATGCGGTGCCTTTGCCAGAGTATACTGCACCGTACCTGCCGAGCTTGTAGACAAACGCCTTGCTCTCTAGCAATTGCTTGTCTATAAACCCGAATTCATTCATGTCAAAGAAAAGCAAGTCCGCAATTGCCATTGCAGCAGATATTTCTGCGTGCCGGTTCACCAGATACTCTTTTACCGTGTCAATGCCTATCACCGCATCTTTTACCACAGATCTGATGTAGGACGCCACATCGCTTTGCTTTTTTGGATCGGTAGTCGCTATATAGTAATATTTGGACTTCAAATAGTGCTCTGGGATCATTCTGACTGAAAATTTTTCACGCACCCCAGGAAAAAGCTCGATGTTTCGTCTATAACCGTCTGGGGCATATTTGCACACGCACAGAAAGCTACTTCCTTGCGAAGTTTGGACGCCTTCCATATCTACGCCAAGCAATGCAAGCTTGCCTATATCATAGTCGCTTCCAACTATTGAAAGCAGCCCTACCCGGTCTGAGAACCTGGAGGCGCCTGCTGCCGCATAATACGCAGAGCCTCCCTGTGTTTTCATGTCAATTTTCGGCGCATGCAGTTCGTCATAACCCAGATCCCCGAATATTACAAGTTCAGGTGCTTTTCTAGCTTCTTCCATAGGTTCCGCCCTTTGGACCATGCGGTTCATTCATCAAACTTTAAGGTTTTAAAGCTTTTCAGGTCCATGCCGTGCATCGCGTAGACCTTTTCCCAGCTTATATTTCCAAGCTCCTTTCCGACTATTCCTATCTCGGATATGGCTGCCCGCACCTCCTCCTCGGACTTTGCCTCGACTTCAACTACTGGCCTTAACTTTGGCCATTCGTTTATGGTTACCTCTGCATTTTTGTAAATATAAGTATACCTGATGTTTTCCTGATACAGGCCGCCCCCTAGCACTTTCTCGAATATCCTTGCAGCGGTATCAAAGTCTTCAACTGCTGTTTCTAACTCCTCTGTATTGGCGAGCCCCCCGCCGGCCCTGTGCTTGTAAGTGACTGTAGCGGTTTTCCCGTCGGTCCTTACGCGTATGAATCTGTCTTCGCCTTCGGCCTTCTCCAAAGCGAAGACCCATCTTTTTTGCAGCGCTTTGCCGATGAATTCAGCGCCATCTTTTTCAAGTTTCGCAATAAGGCCATCCTTGTCTATGTCAATTATCTTTGTTTCAATTTCAATCATTCGATCACTGCCACAAGATTCTCATATAGTATCTTTCCTCCGCCTAAAAGGCTTTTATATATTTGCTCGTGGCCTGCTGCGCCGTTTTTTAGGTCTATGGGGCTGTCGGTCCTGGTCCCGCAGGGCTCCAGTACGCCTGTGGGTGAGAGTCTGGCATGATACCTGCAGCCCTCCAGGCAGACGCTTCTAGACTTGCAATTAATTACCGGGCAATTGTTTGTCGGCATGGGAAGTTGCGCAGCATAACGACGTCAGAACTGAGGGTTCTGGAATTAGTTTATTTTTATATATATAAAGCTTTTGCTATATAGAAAGCTATAAATATATAATAAAATAATATATTTACTGGTGTAAATATGACCAAACAAAAAACCAATTCGGATAACATAACAAGGAGGACCTTTACGAAGGAGGTCTACAAGCTGCAGGATAGATATAGCGGCAAGGCAAGCGAAGACGATATGAATGCCATAACAGCGATATTAGACGCAGTAGATGCGGCGTTTATTGGGACATGGCGTTATGGTAAACCAAAAGGCGGATACGACTCCATAGCAAACAGCATATATGCTGCGGCAGCCAAGGCAGAAGCGAATGGCAATCGCAGCCTACAAAAGGACCTTGCGTCCGTAGAGAATTCCGATTCGCTAATAAATAAGTTCAGCAAGTTTGTTGAATCGGACAAATCCATTGTGAATTACAGGAAGGTGCACTCTGATAAATTGCAGTATCTCAGAGAATTAGAAAGAACACCGGGAGGCCTCGTAAGCATGCTTTCGAGCGAAAAAGGCAGGCTGGAGCTGAGCAAGCAGCTTAAGAGAATAGAGAATGAACCCGCAACCCAGTGATTGCGGGGTTTCCTGCTTGTAAAATGTCCAATCATTACGCGCCGCACGCGCTGTTTTGCCTTGAAGAGTGTACAAGCATAGATTCAGATAGGGACGCGCGGTCTTTTGCGTCCCCGCCCCATTTCTTTCAGGTAAAGCCTGAAAAGGTCTATTCTCCTGCTTGCATTTCTAAGCAAAAAGTCAGTCATTCCCATGGAGTAAATGCTACCGCGGTATATATTTTTCGTCACGAATTTCATTCCGAAGCCGGTGGCGCGCTTCACGGCTTCTGGAGTAACGGCATTGGTAACCCTTTTAGTAAAAAATATCCCGCTTCTTGCGAAGTCATAAACCGCGTCATAGAACGATTCGTCAAGCATGGCAACCGCGTCAGTATTTCTTATGCTGGGGTGTGTTACGGTTTCTACGAAATACATCATGTACCGCCCCTTTTTCTCCAGCGAGTACACCTTGTCAGCGGTTATCTCCTGATCAAGCATAAGGCCCTTTTCAGCTTTTCTGAACAGCTTTTCCTTCAGTGCAACAAAATGCCAGTAACCCAGTACATTCAAATCTCCGTCAACAAGGTACCTCGACGAGTAAGGGCTTTTCTTGAACACCGGCACCCAGTTCTCGCGCGTTCCCTCTTCCTCCTTGGTTATGCCCTTCATGTCTGCGTAGTCAAGGTAGATGAGCCGGTCAAGCAAGGATTCATAGCTGTATTTGCCGCTTAGAAATGGGTGATATGGAATTACTGCAAGTGTTTCAAACATTGTGTCGCACCGCGGGCAATCAAACCGCCCGATAAAGATTATGCATCATGCAAATTATAAAAAACTTTTATTGAATTGCAGCAAAGGTTTGCACCGGGGCACTAGGCAAGAATATGGCTTACTGTCCGCCAGAAACAAGGAATGTAGAGGCAAATATATAAAGACGCGCTTGCAGAAACTAGAATTATAGATGTTGGTTGCATGATGCTCATAAAAACCCGGATAGGGCCTAGCAGGATACAAGGCATAGGGCTTTTTGCTGACCAGGATATAAAGAAAGGAACTGCGATATGGAGGTTCACTCCTGGATTTGACTTGAAGTTTACGGATGAACAGATCAAACGCCTACCGCCGAGAGCAAGAAGGTACATAATAAAATACAGCTGGAAAAGCGACAGGAGCCACTTGCGTTGCTTTTCCCTAGATGACGGAAAATACTTCAACCATTCCGACAATCCGAATGCACTCAGCAGATACTATGATGGCGAAGAGGAGGTAGTTACCAAGGCCATAAGGGACATAAAAAAAGGCGAAGAGATTACGGACAACTACAGATCTTTTGAAAGCGCATTCAGAAAGCCCAAAAATTATAAGTAGAAGACTGCAGCTGCGCCGCGCATCAAAGGTTGCCTCATTTTAGCACTCTTGCGGCAATAGCATTAAATAAGGAAAGGAAAAATTAGTTATTGGATATTTTCACGTGATAATATGTCAGAACAATCAAGCAATGGGCGCAGCAAAAACAGCAAACAGGGCACCCAATACCTTGCAGGTGCAATAATATTGATAGTTGTAGTGCTGGCTGTCGGATACTTGGCCTACAGCAGCGCGGCGTTTAGCACTGTGGCGGTTGGCGACAACGTCAGCGTGTTCTATACTGGAAGCTTCACTAACGGCACAGTATTCAATACCAATGTAGGCGGTGCGCCGTTTAACTTTACGGTTGGGGCCAACCAGGTAATACCGGGGTTTGACAGCGCAGTAGTAGGCATGCACGTAGGGCAGAACAAAACGGTAACTCTTCCTCCGAGCGAAGCGTACGGTCCTGTAAACCAAAGCTTGATAGTGCAGGCTCCGCTGTCCGAATTTAAGAATGCAAGCGTGACGGTCGGCCTGCACGTTTCCACTCCGACAGGGCTTTCCGGCGTGGTCACTGCCATTACCTCAAACACGGCAACCATTGATTTCAACCCGCCCCTTGCAGGCAGAACCCTAATATTTGACATAAAGGTAGCGGCGATAAGGAAATAGGCTCACCTGCAGCTTTGAATGTACAGAATTCAGCTTTAAGGCATAGGCTACTACCAAAAGCAGCGCTATAAATTTGCATTGCACGCGATGAACACGCTATGGCAGCCTTAATACATTTTGCAACGACCAATACTGGCAAGCTTGCCTCAGCTTCCAGGGTTCTTTCTGGCTACGGCATTGCCGTGAGGGGCATAAACTTCGAGATCCCCGAGCCGAGGAGCTTTGACCTGAAAAAAATAGCTCACGCAAAAGCGAGGTTTGCATATTCGCGGCTGCGAAAGCCCTGCATAGTGCAGGACTCTGGATTCTACATCGCGTCCCTTCGCGGATTTCCAAGGACCTATGTACATTTTGTTCTTGACACAATAGGAACGGAAGGCATTCTTGCCATAACCAGGGGCAGAAACAGAGCGTGTTCTTTTAGGGCGTGCCTGACTTACTACGACGGGAAGAGGTTTTACGATTTTACTTCTGAGGACAGGGGCAGCATTTCAGAAAGCGAGCGCGGCCACGTGAAGCCGTTCCATTGGTCGAAAATCTTCTTGATATTCATCCCGGAAGGAAGCACAAAGACCCTTGCAGAGATGAGCCGGAATGATTATATGAGATGGTATGACATTGCAAAGAGCAAGTCAGAGTTCGTAAAATTCGGAAGCTGGTATTCGCGCAAAATCCATTCTGGAGCGGCAAACTGAATGCGGTTTGCGGGCGTCAGCCTATTGCGCTCGTGTAATTCTTCAAGTAGTGGTAAAAGGCCTTCCTGAAAATATATATCAGCACTACTGCAAAAAGCACTATGGCAAGCGCAACCCATGCGTTCACTCTGCCCAGCAGTATCTCTGCTGGGTAATATATTGCGAGGCCAATTGGTATCAGAAGCGAAAATACGAAAACGCCTATTATGCTGTATATCTGCAGCGGATAAGATGAAAATTCACCGAAGACATTCATCAAGTTGCCTGCCCACCTGGCCGATCTCATCAGGGAGTACACGACCATGGTAAACACCATCATGAACGAGATTATGGCAGCAAGGCCGAATGCCGCTACAACTACGAACTCTAGCAATGATGCAGCCGAAGGCCCTATGTTAAGGAGCGCATACGCGATTATCGCAACGCTGGTGAATGCGCCTGAAAGCGAATAAATGCTCCCTAAGGCCAGTGACGACAGGTACGGCGAATACGGCCTGGTAAGGTAAATGTCGAGGCCTCCCTGTCGCATGAGTGCCACAATGGCCCTCGGCGAAGAAAAATAATTAAGCATTGAAATAATGAAAGAAGACATGGTGCTCAGGAACAGAAGCTGATAATAACTCCATCCCGCTATTCCGCTTGAAACCGAGTATATAACAGTTATGAATATGAAATTCAGGATAGGTCCGACTGCTATTGCCAGCAGCAAAAAAATTGCTGACGCCCTGTAGGCAAGTACTTCCTTCCACGCATAAAGCTGCATCGCCAGGAATACCCTTGCATTGCGCACTTGGCTTCTAATAAATCTGCTGCCTTGCATTTAACCACCTGCAGAAGTTATGCTCTTGTAAGCCTGCCTCCAAGTAAGGCGCCCTATTGCGTAAAGCACTAGAAACCATGCGAGGCCGCCTAAAAACATTTCTGGAGCAACAGCGCTGGGATTCGTCAGGGCAGTTATGGGCAGGTAAAACATGTACTGAAAAGGCAGCAGGCCTATTATTTTGGCCGCCGCTCCGGAAAACAGGGAAAGCGGTATCATAGCGCCTCCCAGCAGAGATGTCATCAGCCCCTCGAAAATCACGAACCCGTTTATGTCGTTCGCATATGCGCTCAGAGCACCTATGGTGAATTCCATGGAATAGCTCACGCCCATGCCTATCCCTAGCATGGCAATGAATTCTATTGCGGCAATTGCGCTGAGGTGAACCTTGAAAACCACCAGTATGATAACGAACAGTGGCAGCTCAACCATGGCTGCCCAAGTTAGGTTTTCAATGATGACGGTTGTAACCGTATACCTTACGTATCCCATCGGCAGTGCCAGCTTTGACGCTATCGCGCCGCGCTTTATGTCATGCTGCATGCTATAGGGAAGATCGGTGTACAGTATCAAGTTTACCACGCTTGCAAGGAAAAAGTAAAGTATCATGCTGTCAAGGGTGTAGGTGCCGATATGGTTCGTCTTGGTGGTTGCATATATTACGGTCCACACGAAAACCATGACAAGGGGATACAGTATGCGCATCAGAAAGCTGAGGACGAGGTCTGACCTGTATGCCAATAGGTCCTTTGCGTTGAGCTTGAACATGGCCCAGTACTTTGCCATGTTAAAGCCGGATTTAATCTTTGCTGCCATGGTGCGAAGCCCTTTTCTTGTAGAATTGGCGCAGCGTTGTGCCAAAGTCCGGCTCTGCTATGCTGTAGTCGGCAACTTTGTCCGAGGACAGGAATGTGCCAAGCCTCTTGTCCTTTATCATCTCGCCCGGAATGCTGAACTTTATGTAGTCCTTGGTGCGCTCAAGCATCTTTATGCCGTGCAGGAGCGGCAGTCTTGAATTCCCTTTCAGATACGCAGTGACCTCCCTGTAATCCCCGAACATCTTCGATATTCCTTGGTTTGTGCCGTCGTATATTATGTTGCCTTTGTCAAGTATTATGGTCCTCTTGGCAAGTATCTTTATGTCGTCTATTATGTGCGTCGCTATTATGAATGTTGTACCGAACCGCTTGTTCATATCAAATAGCGCATCCCTTAGCGCTCATGAGCA
>JAMCZL010000005.1 GCA_023485745.1 Candidatus Martarchaeota archaeon
TGCTTCGCTTCCTACTCTTTCAGCCATTTAATCACATTTATCTTATAAATAATATAGATTTAAATAAGTATCGTCGTCTATCGTCATAAAAACCGCACTTTTATGAGATATAAATATGTTCCGATTTGGGGTTATGTCCACAAATTCGTCTGTTTTTTTAGAGCGGTCGTATTTCTTCAGTTGCGTGGTAATTAAATAGACTTCAAACACCCTGCATTTTTATATCTATTTATCGCCATAATACATGTTGTTTTAATGGTAGATGCATCAGTTGTAGCTGTTGGACTTACTGTCATTGTAGCTATATTATTAGGTCTATTCTTCAATGGCATAGATAAAGACATTACAACAGATAGAGATAAGTTATATCCAAAAATAGCTAAATGTATTGAAAGTGAGTTTAAAAAATACCAAAAGGCAGAAGAGCCTGAAAAAGAAAATATACTTAGTAAAATAACAACGCTGGATAAATTTCGCAGAAATCTAAGGAAAACAAGAGCAATAAGGAATTATGGATTCCTGAATACTATAATAAGCGTTATAGTTGTGGTAGCTTTATTAGTGCTATTGCCTTATGTCCCTTTAAATTCATTTCTTTCTACTTCCGTTCCTATTCATTGTTACCCTCCTGTTAATTCTATATCTAATACATTTTCTTGTTATCCGGGTCAGGCCCCAACATCTGCGATTGCTTTTCTTTTTGTGGCGGAACTCTTAGTATTTGCTGTCCTTCTGGAATACTCAAAATTCATACTTTTGTGGAAAATGAGCAAAGTAATAATACAGAATATAGACGAAAAGAATAAAGATTTAACAGGTATAGTATGTAAAATTTTCAAGGCCAAGGGATATAACCAAAAACCCAAGAAAAATTAATATCCATTTTGACTTTATTTAAGTAAAATTAACCATCTGTTTCTATCTAACCCGATGTTTATTCCAGCGACCTCTTATAGCGTAAGTCCATTCAAAGCCATGCGTGGTTTAACATAGTTGTAATAAGTTCTCCAATTTTCAGTATATTTATCTGCGGTCTTTTCGCTTTTGAAACCACGAATTACCTTGTCCCTCTCTCTGAATGTTGCATGATAGCGTTCTATCATCCGATTACCTATCCTATTTGTGATATGATTTACATCCACCCTGTTATTGAGGACAAAGTTATGAGCATGAGTGGAAACTCTCACCTTATTGCCTTCTTGTAGACCTGTGGCCTGCTTTTTGGTAGTGCTAATCCTCTCTCTTTTCTTGCCTTAGACAGTCCTTCAAGGTCTGTTTGTTCTGCAACCATATTATCATACTGATAATACTTACAATACGTATTATTAATAAACAGATGTATAAACCTTTGCGTATAATACGTATAGTATGGGAAAGCAGAAGAAGCCAATAGAAAAGGCAATTCCTAAGACAATAACTTTATTGCCTAAGCACCAGAAATTTATAGAGGCAAAGAGTATCAATTTATCTCGGTTTGTTCAGAAAAAATTGGACGAAGAAATCGAGGCGCAAGGATGGAAAGAATAGTTTATCCCACTAATATAATAATGAGTTTTTATACTATATATTATGGGGAAGGTATAGGGAGATTAAATGCTGAATGAATTAGAGATACATGACTTTAAGGGAATTTCAAGTATGAAATTAAACCTCAAAAAGATAACTATACTTGTAGGTAGGAATAATACCTCTAAAACCTCTGTTCTACAAAGCATAGACCTTTTATACAACCATAGAAGTGGAGATTTTAGACGGCTTGGTGGATATAGATTACTAAGCCTAATTAAATCTGGAAAAAATAAAGCAACAATAAACGGCAAGGAAGACAATGGAACCAAATTAAATGTATCAATAGAGATGGCTACACAAGAGGAAATTCTTTCTGATATTAGAAAGAGATTGACCTATTTTATCCAGAACAATAAACGATTTTCAAGTCAGGCTTTAATTGGAAAGAAAGAGGATACTCAAGCTAAAGTTGTGAGTGAATTCCTCGATACCGAACTTATTAAAAATCTAAAGGCATTGAAGGTAATAAACTGGACAGCCCCAAGAATAATAATACCATATATAAGTTTACACGAAGTCTTTGAAACTTCACGTCACGTAGCCAGAAGGTTAAAGGAAGTTCACGCTATTAACATCTCACCATTTACACTTGATGAATTTTTTGAGTCCAATTTCTCAACACATTTAGACAAGAATGTAGACAACGGTGTGAAATTTTTAAAAGACTTAGAATCAATAAGAGAAATAGTAAGTAGCGAAGAAGATAAAAGGAAACAAAATCAGATAGAAAAATACATAGTAGAAAATAGGATTGTCCCTGATTTAACACGGTTTGACTTTGATTATATAACTTATAAAGACGGCTCTATTGTGCCATTTTCTTATATGGGCGATGGGTTTAAAGCAATTATAGGGCTTCTATGGCAGTATATACCTGAACTTCAAGGAGATTCTTCTACTAAAATCTTGCTTTTGGATGAACCAGAAATACGTATGCACCCGGGTTTTATTAGTGAACTAACGCATATACTAATACAGCTTTCTCAAAAAAAAGGGGTCCAAATACTAATATCAACTCATAGCATAGATTTGATAAATAGTATATTGGAACTTGATTATGACAAGGAGTTCTTAGCAAAAGAAGTAGAGATTATACAAATGCAGAGTTTACAAAATAGAGATATAGTATTTCGCACAGTATCTTATGAAAAGGCAAGAGAGCTTAGTGAAGAGCTATCTAATGACCTTAGAGGAATCTGATTTAATGAAGTATATAGTTTTCGTAGAGGGACATAATGAGCAATATCTTTTAGATATAGTCTTTGCTTCTAAAGGTATTGACATTAATGAAAAAATTAAACATTTTATCTTTTCAGAAAATGGGGGAAAAGTAGGAGAATCAGACTTTATAAGACACATACTTAATCAAAGAAATCCTAAGAAAGTTCTTGTTAAAAATGAATGTGGATATCCAATACATAGACAATATGTGAATAATTGTTACAGTACTCAAGTTAACGAGGCAAAAGTAATCTGCGTTTTCGATTTGGATAAATATGAGGGCGATTTAAATAAGATAGAAAGCCACATTAAAAGTATTATAACTGATTACGCTCTTGACGATTTAGAAGTAAAGTTTAAGCCAGACCCTAAATGTCAAAAAACAAATTTCAAATTCGGTACTATTTTGGTAAAATACAAGTCATCTCAATACGAACAGAAATTCTTAGTATTCAGCTACAGTCTTGAAGCATTTATGGGGAGTAATGCAAGATTAAGTGAACAGGAATTCGATAATAAAAACCTAGCAGAACGAAAAGAAATAATGGCAAAAATATATTCAAGCGACTCCGCTTTACAGTTTGCAATAGAGCAACTCTTCGATTTCGATGCTATCAATAAATCAGACTGACGATTATGCGACAGTACCCGATTAAGCATAAAACGAGGAGAAACGCTCGCGTTGCTGCCAGTAACTGATTATTTTAGCTACATTTTTTATATGTTCTATCAGCAGAACTATTGATATATATGGTAGAGATAAAGCTTTTGAAGCAGATAGACTTTAGCGGTTGCACATTTATAGAAGGGTTCCCAGGGGCAGGTCTCGTAGGGCCTATGGCCATAAGCTACATCGTGAACAAGCTCTCGATGGATTACGTTGGATATGTGGACAGCGAGCTGCTGCCGCCGCTGGTATCCATACACAACGACATGCCGCTGCCGCCAGTCAGGCTCTACTATTCTAAGAAGTACAAGATGGCAGCGCTGTTCGCCGAGACCAGCCCCAACAAGGAGGCTTCGATATACCACATAGCGGACTCGCTCAATGAGTTCATAAAGAAGAACAAGTTCTCAATGACCATATCGCTCAGCGGAGTACCGGTAGAAAAGCCCGATGGAGATTCGGTGTTCGGCATAGTGTCATTGCCGAAGCTCAGCAAAACTCTTGATGCTGCGGGCATTAAGAAGATAGGCGAGGGAGTTGCTACGGGCATAAGTGCATGCCTGATTATGAGGGCCGCCATAGACAGCACCAGCGACATAAACCTGCTGGTGCAGGTCAACCCGGAGATGATAGACCCCAGGTATGCAGAGCTAGCGATTGAGAAGATAAACAAGATACTCGACATAGACATAGATGTGGGCGAGCTCGACAAAGAGGCCAAGGAGGTTGAGGCCAGGATACGCGACCTGCTCGAGAAGAGCAAGCAGTCGCCGCACGACATAGAGGCGCAGCCTTCGACAGGCCCGTCGATGTATGCATGAACATATGGGCGGGGGTAGCAAAGTCTGGTTTGGCTCAGGCCACGGAAAAATGCGCAGGACTTAAGATCCTGTGGTCTAGCACCTTCGTGAGTCCGAATCTCACCCCCCGCACATCATCTACTGCGTTGCACAGCCACAGGAATAAATATTTAATGTTTCTTACTTATATTGCTTTGTTGCTTTATTCGCTTTTCAATCAGGCAAAGTGAGTGCATATTATGGCAGATAACAAACCATATGATATAATAGTGGCAGGTTCCGGCATGTCTGGATCGTTAGCGGCAACCATGGCTGCACGCAAGGGTCTACGTGTACTGCTTTTGGACAGGAACAGGAAGGAAGAAGCAGGCAAGAAGACCAATTGGGGCTGGGTATGCGGCGATGCCGTTGCCGATGGGCACCTGCAGTTCATAAAATCTTACATAGATATGGACTTTGACTATCCTGAGCTGGACAAGAAGGTTGATGGTGTATACGCCCTCTCGCCTGACCTTGAATCGCGTTTCCTTTTTGAGGGTAAGGGTTATGTGCTCAACAGGCCATTGTTCGAGCAGAAGCTCCTCGACATGGCGATAAGAAGCGGGGCCGAATATGTGCAGGAGTTTGAGGTAGAGGGGCCCGTAATAGAGGACAATTTCGTTGTAGGTGTATTCGGCAAGGACAGCAAGAAAGAGCACAAGGAGTTCAGGGCCAGGATAGTCATAGATGCGCTTGGCATAGCAACTACATTGAGGAGGAGGCTGCCTGAGAACAATTTCGTAGATAAGATGATAGACATCGATGACGTTGAATCCACCGGCAGGTACATATACTCATTCGAAGTGGACCACGAGGACAAGAATTACTATGATCCGGACAATGCACTCATACACCTGAACCAGAGGATGGCACCAGGAGGCTATGGGTGGGTATTCCCTAAGAACGGCAAGCGGGTCAATATAGGCATCGGTGTGCAGAAGCGCAGCCTTGACATAAGGAATGAGAAACTCGGCAAGAACGATACCCTGCACACGCTTATGGATGAATATGTGAGGTCAAATCCAGTGATAAAGAACCCGGTGCTGGACAACGACTTCAACAATGGGAAGGGATACTGGTCGGTAGCGGTGAGGAGGCAGATGGAAAGCCTGGTCTTCAACGGCTATATGGGTGCCGGGGACAGCATGGCTATGCCTAACCCGATAAGCGCTGGAGGGATAGGGCCAGCCCTGGTGGCGGGCATACTTGCAGGCAAGAACGCCGCAGAAGCAATAGAGGCGGGGGATGTCAGCGTCAATGGCCTGTGGAGGTACAATGTTGAATTCAACAAGGAATATGGTAACAAGACCGCAGGGCTCGAAGTATTCAGGATATACCTGCAGTCGCTCAACGATGATATAATAAACTACGGGATGAAGAATTTCCTTACGTCGAAGGAGGCTGAGAGCATCAGCTACGGCAAGACGCCGGAGCTTAGCATGGTTTCGAAGTTCAAATTCGCACTTAAGGGCGCCAGGAATATATCTGCGTTCTCGAACCTTCTGTTCGTAATAAACAAGATGAAGGAGTTCAGCGCACTTTACGGCAATTATCCCGCTTCGCCAAAAGAATTCGACGCTTGGAAGGAGCGCGTAAAGAAAGAGATGCACGAAGTCAAGGAAAGATTTAAGCCAAACCCTATATGATGATCCCTATGGAAGAAAGCTATACAAAGTACGAAAAGGCCAGGATTGTCGGTGCGAGGGCCCTTGAGCTGGCATACGGCGCACCGCCGCTCATAAAGGTGCCAGAGGGAGTAGTTGATCCGGTAATGCTCGCCGAGCTTGAATTCGGCAAGGGCGTGATACCGATAACCATATTGAGAGCGGAGGGCACGAATTAGACTGGTTCGCTTATTTTGCTTAGCCTGCCCAGGTTCTCTCCCGCGAGGTTGTATACGGTGCCGCCTGCATAGTCGAAGATTTTGTTGCGCACCAGCGGGTTGATGTTGTCGCTGTCATGCCTGCTTATCGGCATGCCCATTATGAGCTCGTTGAACGCAGGCATCATGACCAGCTTCGCGTTCCTGTTGAAGCGCTCGTAGCGCTTTGCCGCTTCCTCTGGGTTCAGCTTTGCTATCATCCATGCCTTGTATTGGTAGTATCCGCCTCGCTTGTCCTTGAACGACACCGATATGTGGTTGTGCGCTGTCATTATGTAGCTTTTCCGCATGGCAGGCTCCGTGGGCCACCTGTTCCCGTGCAGCAGTGCGAACCTCCCTATGAGCAGTTCGTCGACAGGTTCGATTCCAGTTATCTCGCTTATAAAAGCGTCGTGGTTGCCCCTGACTATCCTTATTTTATATCCTTCGAGGGCGTTGAAGAAGCCTTTTATGCTCATGAGCTCGCCGCGCTCGGGGTGCATTATGCTGTCCTTTATGTCCCCGAGCATTATTATCTCGCCGATGTCGAATTCAGAAGCTATTGAGACTATCTCCTTTGCCATTATGCTGGTCGCGTTGTATAGCTTAACTCCTTTGTCTATAAGCTTCTTCTCGGCGCCGATGTGCAGGTCGCCTATGACAAGCCGGTCCCGGCCGTTGGCATGTATGATTGCGGCAGGCTTCTCGTATACGAACTTTATGTCTTTCACATTGATAATGCACGTTCTGCATTAATAATCTTTTATGTCGCTGCACAAATGCCCCGCTATACTTTTAGTCTTTTATGCTGCAATACTATGGAGGTAGCATGGATTCACCGTATATTGGGAATGTATTCGGCATCAAGGTGCAGCTGCACTGGACATTCGTAGTGCTGCTCCTGCTCGGGCTGTTCCTACTAGCCGTTACTCCGGCGCTGATATACTTGTTCCTAGTGATAGTGCTTTTGTTCGTATGCGTATTCATACACGAGCTCGCGCATTCGATAACCGCGAAGAGGAACGGCATAAACATAAAGAAGATAGTCCTGCTGCCGATAGGCGGCGCCTCCGTCATGGATACCGATGACATAGCGCCAGAGCTCGAGTACAGGATATCCGTAGTAGGCCCGCTGATGAGCATGTTCCTGGGATTTGTATTCGGCGTAATGGTCGTGTACATACCTGCGGGCATAGTGAAGCAGCTGGTCCAGTTCCTGTTCCTCATCAACATACTTCTCGGCGCATTCAACTTCATACCGGGATTCCCGCTTGACGGTGGAAGGGTTTTCAGGAGCTATCTGCAGAGGAAGCGCAGCTACCTGAGGGCCACGCAGATAACGGTAAAGGCGAGCAACGTAGTCGTGGTGCTGCTCATAGTCGGCACAATAATATATGCGGCCGCGCTTGTGAACTACTCCCTGTTCGAGAAGGAGTTCATTGTGTTCTGGGACGTCCTTATAGCGATGTACCTGTACGGAGGCGCGAAGGCCGAGATGCAGAACGCATACATGAAGGAGTACACATCTGACTTGCACGTAAAGGACGTGATGAGCAGCAATTACGCAGCAGTCGAGAAGAATGCGTCAATGGAGCAGCTGTACAAGATAATGATGCGGGAGCGCACGCACATAATAATCATAAAGGACGGCGGCAGCATAAGGCTGGTCACAAAGCTGCAGCCGCAGGGCGCGTTCGGCAAGCTGCCAAGCACAACCGCGTATGAGGCCAGCGTGCCCCTGCCATCGGTAGACTGGAACGCGAAGCTGTCGAAGGCGCTCGAGATGATGGCTACCGAGAACATTGGTCTGCTTGCAGTAAAGAAGAGGGGCAAGTTTGTAGGAATTGTACTGGGGCAGCACCTGGAGTACGTGATAGCGCTCAGGATGGCAAAGAACAATCCGAACGCCAAGAAGAACGCGCCTGAAAAGGCTTAAATGCTATTAATAATATTTCCATACCTAATCATTTTAGGCGATTAGGCGACCTGGTGTATAGATGCTTCACGTTGAAAGGCTTGTAATCCACAACTTCAAATCCTTCAAGCATGCGAACATACAGTTCAGCCAGGGCTTCAACTGCATCGCCGGCCCTAACGGCTCTGGAAAGTCGAATATATGCGACGCGCTCCTTTTCGTTCTCGGAGAACAATCCCTGCGCAGGCTCAGGGCAACGAACGTCACGCAGCTCATAAATGACACCAGGGGCAATGAAAAGGACAAGGAGATGCACCCGACATATGTCAAGGCGGTGCTCGGAGGGGACATGCCTGCGGAGGTGCTGCGCACGATAAGGAACAACAAGATCGTCTATAGGCTGAACGGCAAGCGGGTCACAAGGCAGGAGCTCGTATCGTTCCTCAACGAGAAGGAGAGCAACATAAACGAGACCAACACAATAACGCAGGGCGAAATAGGAAAGCTCCTGGATTTGAACGCAAGGGAGAGGAGGGAGCTCATAGACATAGCTTCGGGCATAAAGGAGTTCGATGTCAAGAAGGACGCTGCGCTGAAGGAGCTTGACAAGGTCGAGACCAAAATCGGCGCGGCGCAGATGGTCCTTAACGAGCGCATCGGGTTCATGGCGGAGCTAGAGAGGGAGAAGGAGCAGGCGGAGCAGTACGCGAAGCTTAGCGACATGGCAAAGCGCCTGAACTATTCGCTGCTGACGCGCAGGGAGAACGAGGTGCTAGCCGCATACAACAGCGCGGTAAGGGATTATGAAGCCGGCAGGAAAAGCAAGGAGTCTCTTGGCGCGAGACTGATGGAGATAGATGTGAGCGTATCGGATTTCTCGCAAAAGAGGGATGCCCTGTCGAAAAAGATAAACGAGAGCTCCGTAGGGGCAAGCTCCATCAACAAGCTCCTTGAGCAGCTGAACAGGGATATTGCAGTCAGGGGCTCCGAGCTCGGCACCATAGAGAAAAGCGTGAAGGAGCTCGGCGAGAGGGGCAGGCAGCTAGCTGCAGATGCATCCAGCATAGAGGAAAAGCTCAAGGAGGACGAATCCAGCATCAAAGAGAGCGAAGCGAAGGCATCAGAACTGGATATGCAGGTGCCTGCGGCGCAGGGCGAAGGCGCTGACGATTCTGAGACCATATCTTCAGAGTACAAGGCATCGGCGGAAAGGCTGAATTCGTATGCAGGCATGATATCCGAGCTGAGCAACAAGAAGGCATTGCTCAATGCCGATATCGATAGGATAAGCAAGTCGGTTGATGGACTGGAGCATGATGAGGGGAACGCAGAAGCG
>JAMCZL010000015.1 GCA_023485745.1 Candidatus Martarchaeota archaeon
TGTAAATAGTATTACTGCTTTTCCCGCAGGCACTGCATTTGTTTGCAGGAGGGATTTTGATGGATACTGAGCAACTTGACAGACTTAAGACATTTATTGACGAAAACAAGGGAAAGAGAAAGTTCGTTCAGAGCGTGGAGCTCGCAATAAACTTCAGGGGCATAGATTTTTCCAAGCCTGAAAACAGGCTGAACCTTGCCATACAGCTTACAAATGAAAAAGGCAGGGAAACGCACGCCATGGTTTTCGCGGACGATGCCAACATCGCCTCAAAGGCTGCTGCCATGGGCGCGAAGGTGGTATCGAGCTCCGAGATTGCAGCTATGGCTTCTGACAAAAAGAAGATGAATGAGCTCTTGCAGTACGAGCTTGTAGCACAGCCATCGCTCATGACGCAGATTGCAAAGTCGCTTGGTCCGTTTCTTGGTCCTAAAAACAAGATGCCGAAGCCGCTCATCGGCACTGACATAGGCACCATGATATCGAGCATAAGCAAATCGATATACCTGCGCAACAAGGGCAAGTATCTTCCCACGCTTCACTGCGCGGTGGGCACCGAGGCCATGAAGCCGGAGGACCTAGCAAAAAATATTGATGATGTCATAAATGCGGTTACTAAGAAGGTGGGCAAGCAGAGCATAAAGTCGGTATACGTGAAACTGACAATGAGCAAGCCCATCAGGATAATATGAGGTGTCAGCATGCTAAGCTTGAATGATAAGAAGAAATTTGTCGAAAATGGTGCTGCCGAACTCAAAAAATATTCTTCGGTGGGAGTAGTTAACCTTAGCGGCGTTCCGGACCGGCTGCTGCAGTCGTCCAGGAACAAGATGCGGAGCAGCACGACTTTCATAATTGGAAGAAAAAAGATGCTTGAAAAAATCCTGGAATCCAGGGAAGACACCAAGGAGCTTGCGAAGTACATGTCCGGAACTTCCGCAATAGTGCTGAGCAACGAAGATCCGTTCGAGCTCTATGGAAGGTTCAAGGAGAACGAGATAAAGCTGGCGGCAAAGCCTAGGCAGGTTGCCCCCAGCGACATAGTGATAGAGAGCGGCGAGACAAGCCTGCAGCCTGGCCAGGCAGTAACTGAGCTGAAGGCGGCCGGCATAGACGTCAAAATAGACAAGGGCAAGGTTGTCATATCCAAAAGCAAGACCATTGTAGAGAAGGGAGGCATAATAAGCCAGAATCTTGCCAAGGCGCTGCACACGCTTGACATATTGCCGTTCACAGCATCCATAGTGCCAAAGGCAATAAAGTCTGGGAAGATACTCTTTACAGATGAGGTGCTTGGCATAACTAAGGAGGGCACGCTTTCAGATCTGACCAGGGCGTTCGCACAGGCGTTTGCGCTTAGCTCCGAGGCAGGCATAGTAAATCAGTACACAATAGTGCCAATGATAGAAAAGGCGTTCGACGAAGCCATAGCGCTTGGCGTTGACATTAAGGCCCCGGATAGCGGAATCGTAGAGCTCCTGCTTGGAGAGGGATATGCCGGCGCGGCGGCTTTGAACGCTGTGCAGGGATCATGATAAAAAGGTGAAAACATGGAATATGTATATGCGGCGCTGCTTCTTGATGCAGCAGGAAAGGAGGTAAATGAGCAGGACCTCATAAACGTTGTGAAGGCTGCGGGGTTCACCCCCGACGAGGCCAAGGCGAAGGCGATAGCTTCTTCGCTCAAAGGCGTAAACATAAAGGATGTTATAAAGAACGCACAGGCTTCGAGGGCGGTTGCGGCAGCTCCGGCTGCGGCGCAACCTGAGCAGGCAAAAGCTGCAAAGAAAGAGGAGAAAGAAGAAAAGAAGAGCGAGGAAGAGGCAGCAGGAGGCCTGGCTTCGCTGTTCGGATAATTTTCTGATTCCTAGGGCGCGGCGGCTTACGCCCGCCTAAGAGGTTATGGTGAAGGAGTTTTCCCTCAGCCATCTCCTCCTTTCCTTGTAATCTGGAAGAAAAGAGCGCACCAGGTCCCAGAAGCGCCTTGAATGTGATCTTATCTTTGCGTGCACGAGCTCGTGTATTATCACGTATTCGAGTATTGGGTATGGAGCGTACAGCAGCTTCGTGTTTAGCATAAGGCTTCCGTCCTTGATAGAGTAGTATCCCCACACCCTTCTGCTCGGCTTTACAATCAGCCTTCTGACTTCTGATTTTGGGCCTGAAGAATTTATTTTTTCCACTATCTCGCCCAGCCTGGGCGCAGATGCCTGAGAAAGCGCCTTGGATATTGCCTTGGAGATCAGTTCTTCCGATGCTGGCTGCGAGGCGCTTTCTGGAATGTGTGCGGTTATTATATTCCCAGATACCCTTGCGCTGCAAGTGGACCTGGCTACCCTTGAGATGCAGATCCTGAACTCCATGCCAAGAGGCCTTGTAAGCTGGCCATCGGCAAACTTCAATTGCCCGTCCATCAGGTACCTTCCCGGATTTGATAGTATGGCTTTTGAAATGCGACTGCGGAGCGATAGCACAGTTTTTGCAGACGCCCTTGCGCCCAATGATGCAGGCAGCTCTATGACTACCTCTCCATTTTTGACCCTTGCATATGAATTGCGTATTCTCTTTTTTATGACCCTGACCGGGATCTCCCTTTCGCCTATCCTTATTGGCTCCGCGCGCATGCCGTTTTCTTCGCTGAGGCTGATTTCCATGAGATCGATTTATAAGAAGTTTCGGAAAGGTTATTAAAGCTTGTTTGACAAAATAACTATGTAAATTGCGCTTTTTGCCTTTCTAAAAAGGTGATTTTATACACGATGATTTGAGCATAATAATGCCGGGAGACAGGCTTTCGACGGAGGAGGAGTTCCTTCCGTCAAGGAATACGTATTCGGAGAACGGGCAGATATACTCGCTTGTAGTCGGCAGGGCCAAGGTAAACGAGGGCAAGATGGAAGTGGAGCCCTGCGGCGCCAGCATAGAAAAATTCCACAGGCACATGTATGTGATTGGCGAAGTTGTTGGCGAGCTTAAAAGCATACTTTTCGTAAAGCTTGACGACATCAAAATCAATGACAAAACTTACATACCTTCGGGCAAGGATGGGAAGATTCTGCTTCCGAGGGATAGGCCTCCGAACCCCAGATTTAGGAGGGACAGCAGGCCGCAGCCGCACCATGAGGCCGAGCAGAAGCCATGCGGCCTTGGCGACATAATACTTGCAAAGATAGCGTTCGTTGATGAAGACACGTACGCTCTTGAAGTTAGGGAAGAGGAAGGCGGCGTAGTTTATTCAAGGTGCCCGGTATGCGGGGGCGCAATGACCCTTGGCCAGAGGCACGGCGAACTGCTCTGCCAGAACTGCAAGCACAGGGAAATGAAAAAGGTAAGCCCTATGTACGGAAATTTTGCGGCGATAGAGAAGTTCATAGTAGATAGGATAGACTCTGAATGATGAGCGTGATTGCAATGGAAGCAAAGATAATAAAGAACGACAGCAAGGAGCTCCAGATAGAATTCGAAGACGGCGATGTTACCATACCAGACCTAATAGCGAATGCAGTCATTAACGACAAAGATGTCGAATTTGCAGGCGTGGAAAAGGACCACCCCGAGGTCGGCAAGCCCAAGCTCGTAATAAAGACTTCGAAGAAGCACCCTGCTAAAATCGTTGAGGAAGCCGTAGAAAGCATAGAGAAGGACACCGACGCCATAAAGAAGATGATAGGCAAAAAGTAACTGCCTTCTTGTTTTACTTTTTCAGCATGCGGCATCGGCGCCACTCTGCAGCAAACCAGATGTGCGCCTTATTCTTTTTAGGCAGACTTGGATTTCCTCTATAAATATTTTGTGATTGCATATCATGCTAGTGGAAAAATGCTTAAGAAGGGCGTAAGGATACTCGCGATAGCAAGCGGGCCAATCCAGACTTCAAGAAAATCCACTATATTGGTGGGTGTCGTTTTCAGGGACGGAACAATAGAGGGCGTGCTTTCCGAAAGCATCGCGGTAAACGGCGCAGATGCAACAGAAAAGATAGTGCGCATGGTCCTAAGGTCAAGGTTCAGGGAACAGATAAAGATAGTGGCTTCCAACGGGATTGCAATCGCCGGCCTGAACGTGCTTGACCTTGGGTTGATGGAGCGCAGGCTCAGAGTGCATACCGTGGTACTGACAAGAAAGAAGCCTCACGAGGGAGAGCTGCTAATGGCTCTGCGCAGGTTCGGCGAGGCAGGCGGCAAAAACGTTGAAAGCAGGATAGAAGAGGTAAAGACGGCGAATCTTAGGGGTTTTTCCAGGATTGGAGGCTTTTATCTGCAGTCCGGGCTTGATAAAAACGACCTGAAGGCCATTTATGGACAGGCGTTCGAATCGCTCAGAATCGCGCACCTGATTGCCAAAGGCGTAAGCTACGGGGAGTCGAAGGGCAGGATATAGCAACGAGATTTTGACCTGTGTGGTCACAGCGACATGTACGCAAATACTTTGGCGTCTTCGACCATGTCTGCTATCTTGCAGTACTCGTTAGGTATGTGGGCTATGTCTTCGCAGGTTTCCCAGGCTGCAGCCGGGATTCCCTCGTCACGGAAGTGCTTTGCCACAGTGCCCCCGCCGATGCCTATGAACTTAGGCTCTTTATTCCTTAGGGATCTTATAGCGTTCGCGAGCTCTGCGGCAACTTTCGAATCGCTTTTGGTAGGAGGCGCCGGGTCTTCCCTGTTGAATATTTCCACCTTGAATTTCGCACCGGTATCTGCGCCAACTTTCGAGGCTGCCTCGTTTATGGTGTTGAGTATTTCGTCTATCTTGTATTCCGGCAGTATTCTGCAGTCCACATATGAAACTTCCTTGCCTGGCACTATGTTGGTGCTTTCGACGTTGGCTTCATGCTTGGTCATTTCGAACGTAGAATAATCAGGGGAAAACAGCGGGTTTTTGGCATTATATTTGCCGTGAAGGGTTCCATCAATTTCATAAAGCAGGCGTATCATTGCGCGATACGCATTTACGCCGAGCTCTGGAGTACTGGCATGCACCTGCTTTCCAGTCGCAGTAATCCGCAGCCATAGCACGCCTTTCTCTGCAATCTCTATTGACATCCCATCAGAAGTGCCGAAATCGGGCACTAGTATAAGATCGTCTTTGCCGAATATGTTTTCCTTCAGCAGCCTCTTTATCCCGTATTCGCTGCCTACTTCCTCGTCTGCAGCAAGGCACACCCCGAAGTTGTATCTTGGCTGGGCCTTCGCGTCTATGAGGGCCTTGAGTGCGTATATGCTCCCTATGGCGGACTGGCCGTCGTCGGTTGTGCCCCTGCCGTATACTTTGCCGTCCTTCTCTACAGGATCGAACGGGTCGTGATCCCATAGCGCCAGATCTCCGGGCGCAACGGTATCTATGTGGGATATTACCCAGAGAGTGCTTTTTGCGCCGCCGTATGCTGCTATGAGGTTAGACCTCTTTGCCTTGGAATCGTCAACATAGTCATATCTCCTGACTTTTATTCCGAACCCGGATATGAGGCTTTCGAGCATGTCGGCCCTTGCAGATTCTCCATTACCTCCGCTCAGCGGCGATATTGCAGGTATTTTTATCATCTCTTTGAGGGAATCTACCATCTTCCGCTCGTTGGCCGCAACGGCCTTTACGGCTTCGGCTTTTGCATTGTCCAATCGATCACCTGGTGTAAAGGGCACTATAAGGATATAACGATACAAATAAATACTTTTTTGTTAGTAAAGATATTACTCGTCTAATGCTGGCGGCATTTATTGCTGTTGCATTGCCGTCGCGTGATTATTGCCTTACGTTTCATGCTTTGTTAAATTGTTAGTTTTATTGATGTGTTATGAAAATTCCTGCTTGGAATTGGATGCAGTCTTGAGGAGTGCAAAATGGTACCTACAATTGCAATTTAAGTACACAGGCCAGAACATCGATTCCAGTCGATGCTGCTGGAGGGCACTGCTATCAGATTTCGACAGCCATGCAAGTCAGCTCAACGGCTTCGTTGGGCGGCGTACGGCTCAGTAACACGTAGTTAACCTAACGTAAAGAGGCGAATAACCTCGGGAAACTGAGGCTAATGCACCATAGGCTAGAACACCTGGAAGGAGTACTAGTCGAAAGGGGCGCAAATTGCAGCGTTTCCGCTTTACGATGGGACTGCGGCGGATCAGGCAGATGGCGGGGTAACGGCCCACCATACCGATAACCCGTAGGGGATGTGGGAGCATAGGCCCCGAGAAGGGCACTGAGACAATGGCCCTAGCGCTACGGCGTGCAGCAGGCGCGCAAACTCCACAATGCGCGTAAGCGTGATGGGGGGAATCTGAGTGGTTCACTTAGTGAACCTTTTGCCAAGTACAGCAAGCTTGGAGAATAAGTGCTGGGCAAGACCGGTGGCAGCCGCCACGGTAATACCGGCAGCACAAGTGGTGCCCACGATTATTGGGCTTAAAGCGCTCGTAGCCGGCCGATGTCGTCTCGCGTGAAATATTGGCGCTCAACGTCAATGCGGGCGTGAGATACCCATCGGCTAGGGAGCGGGTGAGGTCAGGAGTACTTATGGGGGAGGGGCTAAATCCTGTAATCCCATAAGGACTAACAGTGGCGAAGGCGCCTGACTAGAACGCATCCGACGGTGAGGAGCGAAGGCTAGGAGAACGAATCGGATCAGATACCCGAGTAGCCCTAGCAGTAAATTATGCAGACTCTGGTGTTGCAAGCATCACGAATGCTTGCAGTACCGTAGCACAAGTGTTAAGTCTGCCGCCTGGGGAGTACGGCCGCAAGGTTGAAACTTAAAGCAATTGGCGGGGGAGCACACAAGGGGTGGATGCTGCGGTTTAATTGAATCCAACGTCGGAAATCTTACCAGAAGCGACGGCAGGGTGAAGGTCAGACTGAAGATCTTACTTGACAAGCCGAGAGGTAGTGCATGGCGACCGTCAGCTCGTGGTGTGAACTGTCCGGTTAAGTCCGGTAAGTCGGTGAGTGATGCGATGACGCAAAAACTAAAACTAAACCCAAACATATGTTATATTATCGGCATGTATACGGCCGGTAGAAAGGAAGGCATAGGAGTCGAATCCAGCGAGGATTCGCTTATAGAGAGATTCGTCAAGATCTCTATGGACGAGTTCTCTTTGGAGCCGAACAGGATACGCATAGAGAAGGCGCATGGAAATGTTACGCATGCGTACTTCTACAACTCCAGGATAAAGAAGTTTATTGAAAAGACCTTGGAGAGGAAGGAACACGTATTCAAGTACAGGAACGGCTATTCCGGGGCGTATTTCGCAGGAATATTCGACTGCATAGGATCCGTTGAAAAAAGCGGGCTCCGGATGCGCGGCCTTGACCTTTCGGATGCGATGCTGCTTGAAAAGCTTGGCATGCATACCGAAGGATATAAATCGCTCAGGATAAAGAACCAGGGCGATTTCATAACGCTTATAAAGGGTTTTAGCGTAAAGGTTGCGAGCGTCGCTCATTGACCCGGTAACGAGCGAGACCTTTGTCAACAGTTGCCACTGGCTTAGCGATAAGCCAAGCACTCTGTTGGGACCGCCTCTGTTTAAAGAGGAGGAAGGAAAAGGCGACGATACGTCAGTATGCTCTGAATCTTCTGGGCAACACGCGGCATACAAAGGATGGTACAATGGGATGCAATGCCGAAAGGCAAAGCTAACCCCCTAAAACCATCCTAAGTTCGGATTGAGGGCTGAAACTCGCCCTCATGAAGCTGGAATCCCTAGTAATCGCTTGTCACTATCGAGCGGTGAATACGTCCCTGCTCCTTGCACACACCGCCTACCAAGTCACCCAAGTGGGGTCCTAGTGAGGCAACGCCTCTGGCGTTTTCGAATTAGGGTTCCGCGAGGAGGGCTAAGGTATAACAAGGTATCCGTAGGGGAACCTGCGGATAGATCACCTCAAATTGATTAGTGTGCGAAGCAAATAGGTGCCTGCATTAATCCTCAAGACTGCAGTTTTTATCTTGCGAGCGTGAGCCATGCACGCCGGGCAAGGTTTTTAATATTTTGAAGTTATAACGCATTGAAGTGATAAAATGAATTTTTCTAAGCAGACTGAGGACTTTCCCGAGACATTCTATGCATTCATAGAGATACCGCAGGGCAGCAGCATTAAGTACGAATACAAAGAGGACCTCGAAGCGGTTGTTGTAGACAGGTTCCTTTTCACCTCGATGAATTACCCGACCAATTACGGATTCGTGCTCGGCACCAAGGGAAAGGACGGCGACCCTCTCGACGTTCTCGTCATGTCTCAGTCGCCCATAGCAAGCAATATGGTGATAAAGGTCAGGCCAATAGGCATTGCGGTCATGAGCGACGAGGAGGGCTCTGACAACAAAGTAATAGCAGTGCCAGTGGAAAAGGTCGACCCGTCCTTTGGATCTTACAAGAACGCATCGGACATACCTGAATTCATGAAGAACAGGCTAAAGCACTTCTTCGAGCACTACAAGGAGCTTGAGAAAGGCAAGTTCATGAAGTTCGAAAAGTTCGAGAGCAAGGAAGAAGCCATGAAGGAGCTGAAGGAATCAAGGCTTTGATCCGTGCGCATGCCTTTTTGAAAGCATGCATATTTATTTTTTTATTGCAGATGCCAATCATGGCACTGATACTGTTTGTGTGCAAGGAAAACACCTACAGGAGCCAGATTGCAGAGGCCCTGTTCAATAGCATCTCGAAAAGGAACCGCGCAATCAGCGCCTCTGGGGCAGAGCCTTCCAAAGAGATAAGCCCCGATGCTGTAAGGATTGTCAGGAAGGTGTATGGAATAGACATGAGCGGACAGAAGCCCAAGATGCTTACTGAAAAAATGCTTAGCTCGGCTTCAAGGATAATAACCGTATGCGATCCGAACGACTGCGTCCTTCTGCCGAAAAGCTACAATGCAGAGCACTGGAACATACCTAAATTTGAGGGCATGGACGAGATGGAAAAGGAAAGGAACCTAGAGCTGCTGCACGCGATGGTGGAAGACCTTGTTAAGAGATTAGAGCCCGGTTAGCCCGGACTTTGAAAGCTGGCCGTCCATTTCTACTGCAACGCTGCAATTTGCATCGCTGCAAAATGGCCGGGACCATTTGAGCAATGGCAAAGCGGCACCGTCAAGGTCCTGCCCCTTTTTAGTTATTTTGTAGAAGGCAATGTCGCCGCCAGAGCTCTCCTTGTGTATCAGGCCGTTGTCACCCATGAGCTTGAGCACATCCGCAAGGCCCTTTGGGCTTATCGGATTTAGCCTAGCCAGCAGCTCGTTATACCTTGAAGGCCCGTAGACAGCTATGCTGTTCAATGTAAGAAGCAGCCACTTCTTTGAAACCAGAGACAGGGCTTCCTGCGCTGCGCATGTACTCGTGTTTTTCATGTTA
>JAMCZL010000033.1 GCA_023485745.1 Candidatus Martarchaeota archaeon
AAAATGGCAGGCTCTCTACAATACTGGCATAGACGTCGCGCCCAGCGCAGGCTTCCGCGCGTAAGGAACGTGCCGAACACGGAAAAAGATCCGGTTTCACTTTCAAATATCGTGGCATTCAAGGCAGGGATGACTTCGTTGAGCTACATTGATGACTCAGAGTCTCCAAGCAAAGGCATGGAGGTGCTAAGGGGCTGCACTATACTCGAAGTGCCAAAGACCGAAGCGTACGGAATCAGATTCTATTCTGTCGATCCGACCACAAAGTACCTAAAATGCACCGCCGAAATATATAACAAGGCCATAGCAAACAAAATAGGGATAAAAGAGATAAAGACAGACGAGTCAAAAATTTCAAAGTTCAAAGAAAGCCTTTCAGATTTCAAAAGAATCGGCGTGCTGCTTGTTGCGCATGCCGACACAATTGGCGCTGAGCAGAATCACCCCACAAGATATGAAACCACGGTAACTGGGGGAAACGCGGAGCAGAGATTTGACTTCGCAGCCCAGCTGGTGGGCAAAGAGGTTAAGCCTGCCGATGTGTTCAAGGGCGGCGAATTCGTCGATGTAGTTTCTGTTACAAAAGGCAAGGGGTGGGCAGGTGTCATAAAAAGGCACGGGGTCAAAAGGCTGGACCACAAAGCAACCCAAAAAATAAGGCACATAGGCGCCCTTGGCGCATTTACCCCGGGCAAAATAATGTATACTGTGCCAAGACCCGGTCAGCTCGGATTCAATTACAGAACAGAACATAACAAAAGAATACTGGCGCTAGGCACGGCCTCGGACTCCGAAAAGGTCAACATAAAATCTGGCATAAAGAACTACGGGTTAGTAAAAGGCGACTACATACTTATAGAAGGTTCGGTCCCAGGCCCATCCAAAAGGATAGTTAGGCTTAAAAAGTCGGTTAACAACCGCAATGCAGCAGGCATAAAGGAACCAAAAGTCAATTATATAAAAGCCGTGTGATTATTTTATGGCAAAGAGCATAGATGTATTAAACACAGATGGCAAGAAAGACCACAAACTAGAGTTAGCGGAGGTCTTCGAGACAGAAATAGAGCCCTGGCTCATCAGAAGGGCCGCGATAGCGGAGAACACATACCGCCTGCAGCCGCAGGGGCACTTCCCGTTGGCAGGAATGCAGACCACAGCGCAATACTACGGCGCAATGATGTCATACAGGACTGGCAGGCACATGGGAAGGGCAATAAGGCCAAGGGAAAAGTTGGGGGGAGGAGTGCAGGGCAAGGTAAAAAGGATTCCGTCCTCAGTGAAAGGAAAACGCGCACACCCACACATGATAGAAAAAAAGCTGATAGAGAAAATGAACAAGAAAGAATACCAGGCAGCAATAAAATCCGCAATAGCATATTCTGCGTCTTCGAACCCAGCTTCTGGCATAGAGGCTCCAATAGTATTTTCAGATTCTCTGGAATCCGTGAAAAAGTCCAAGGACATCATAAAAATGCTAAAAGCCATAAACATATACAAACTGATAAGCGACAAAAGCAAGAGGGAAAAGGGAACCTCAAGGCGCACGCAGCGCAAAGCGTTTTCAAAGAAGATAGCAATTATCGTGCTTAAGGACGATGGCGCAGTGAGGGCGTCAAGGAACATACCTGGCATAACTGCGGTAAAGCTGTCCGCCCTCAAGGTCAACGACCTAGTTCCCGGCGGAGAACACCCACTCGTACCGATATGGAGCGAAAGCGCCCTCAAGTCTATAGACCAGGAAATAGCAAAACTGTCGCTCAAATAAAAGGTGTGCTCAAATGAATGTATTAAGATATCCAATTGCAACAGAAAAGGCCGTAAACCTGATCTCAAAGAACAACGTGATAATGTATGTCGTAAATCTGCGCGCAACAAAGCAGGAAATAAAAAAAGAGTTTGAATCGCTGTTCAAGGTCAAGGTGAGCAAGGTACGCACCATAAATTCGCCTGCAAATGTGCGCAAGGCATTCATAACCATTGCTAAGGGGTACAACGCCAGCGACGTTGCAATGAAGCTTAAGCTAGTATGAGGAATAAAAATGGGAAAGAAATTAAGACAGCAAAGAAGGGGAAAGGGATCCAACGTCTACAGGAAGCTTCCTGGTACATTCGACGCAATGGTAAACTACGGTTCAAACCCTAACGTCGCTGTCGGCGAAGTCGCTTCAATAATCAATCATACGGGCCACACTGCCCCGCTAATGGAAATAATATACGAGGATTTCTCAAAAGGCTACCTCATAGCCCCAGAAGGTATAAAAATTGGGGATAAGGTATACGTAAACACGCAGAGCCCGAACTACTCTTTAGGAAGCGTTGTAAGGCTCTCTGATGTTCCAGAAGGGATACCAATCTACAACATAGAATCTAATCCGGGGGACGGCGGCAAGCTCATACGGGCGGCCGGCTCATTCGCAAGAATATCCGCGAGAGAGCAGGGCAGGATAACCGTGCAGATGCCGTCAAAAAGCCCAATATCTCTAAGCGGCGATTGCCGCGCACAGCTCGGCGTAATATCCGGCGGCGGTCTGAAAGATCAGCCTCTGCTTAAGGCAGGCAAGAGCCATTATATTAATCATACCCTCAACAGGCTTTGGCCTAGGAACAGGGGCGTTAAGATGAATCCGGTTGACCACCCATTCGGCGGCAAACAGCATCATAAAGGCAAGAGCAGCGAAACCAAGCGCGGAGCGTCGCCAGGAAGGAAGGTAGGACATATAGCCGCAAGGCGCATCGGCAGAAAGAAGAGATGAAAACATGGCAGAGAAAGTTGCATTCAGAGGGAAAGTTCCAAGCGAACTGGAAAAGCTCACAAACGAGGAATACGCAAAGCTTATAAAGTCAAGGCAAAGAAGGTGGCTTAAGCGCAATTCGATACAGCTCAGGCAGCTTTCAGAAAAAATTTCGAGATACAGGCAGAAAGGCATAAATAAACCAATAAAAGTAAAATCAAGATCTGCCCTGATAATGCCTTCATGGATAGGCATGCAGTTTGAGATATACAACGGCAAGGAATATCAGAAACTTGAAATAACCGCAGCAATGCTTGGTCACAGGCTTGGCGAGTTCGTGTACTCTACAAAGAGGGTAATGCACTCCGCTCCAGGAATAAAGGCTACAAGGGGAAGCAAATTCCTTTCGCAGAAGTGATAGGTGAACAAATTGAAATACTCATACAACAAGGACAAGTCAAAAGTCGTTTTCGCAGGCAGGGAGGATCTTAACGCAAGTTTCAAGGACCTCTCTGCAGTCTGCGACTCGATAAGATACAGGAACGCGGCAGAGGCAATGGAGATACTGGAAGGCATAAAAGGCGGCTCAAGGCCAGTTCTTTATCTGAGACATAACAAGCACATGGGATCAAGGCACGAGCTTGGCGGCCGCAAGGGCAGGTTCCCTAAAAAGTGTGCAGGAATGATAAAGAACATACTTACCACTGCAATGGCGAATGCAACCTCAAAAGGCAAGGATCCAGAAAGCATGGTTGTATCGCACGCATCGGCAAACAAAACCCAGATAATAAGCAGGTCGCCTTCAAAAGGAATACTATACCACAGCGGAGGTTACGGATACGCATCGCTGAGAAGAAGCGACTTAGAGCTCGCCAAGGTCGAAATAGGGCTTTCCGAAATTGACCAAATAGAGCTGGGCCCAGAAAAAATAAGGCTGATAAAGGCCAACAACGAAAGATACCTGAAGAAGAAGGCATCTGGAAAGAAACAGACGCCGCAGAGAAAACCGCACAAGGAGGTATCAAAGCAGGAAAGCAAGAATGCAGAGGGAAAGCCAAAACCCCCGGAAAAACCGGTGCAGGCAGAAAAACAGCCCGAAAAAGCCCTCCCAAAACCTGAAGACAAGCCGAATAACTTGCCAATGGTAGAGAGCAAGGCTGCAAATACCCCTTCTCAAAATCCTAACGGCAATAAACCTGCAGAGGAAGCAAAGCAAGGCGATAAAAACAACGGTGAATAAATGGTAATAGAACGCAGATTTATAGACGATGCAATAATCAAGCTTAACATCTCAAAGTTCCTCGGCACAGAACTTTCAAAGGCAGGGTTTTCCAGGGTAGAAATACAGAAGACGCCCATAATAACCAGGATAACGGTTTATGTGCTTAATCCCGGCAGGGTTATAGGCCGCGGGGGAAAGGCCATAGACGATCTTACAGAAACTATAAAGTCTAGATTTAAAGTCAACAATCCGCGCATAAGCGTTATCGAGGTACAGAACAAGATGATAGAGCCTCTGCTTGTGGCCAAGGACATAGCATTCAAGCTGGAAAGGGGAATAAACCCGAGGAAAATAATACAGTTCACTCTCAAGAGCATAATGGAGAACGGCGCATTAGGCGCAGAAATAATAATAAGCGGCAAGCTCGCAGCCAAGGGTGCAAGGGCAAAAAGCATAAGGAAAAGCGTAGGCTACATACCCAAGGCTGGCGACGTGATAAACCTAGTCAACAAAGGTGTTGCGACGGCTTACCCGAAATACGGTGCCATAGGGGTTGTGGTAAGGATAGTTCCACCCGGAACCGTATTCCCAGATAGGGAAATAAAGAAAGTGGAGATACCCAGGTCAATACTTAACGGGTAACCCACTGAAGCTGTGATATGATGGTAGACGTCCTGCTGGTATCTATAATTGCATTTGTTTCAATGTTCGTCCCAGGTGTACTACTTGCACTCGCGCTGCTTAAGGACACAAAGCTAAGCATGTTTGAAATAATAGTAATAGGATTCATATTCGGGTTAATAGCCCCGGCAACGCTAACTTGGCTGGAATCTTATCTTATAGCGTACGCCCACTTCTTCGCATTTTCACTAAGCCTGTTCGAAATAAACGCCGCAATCCTCACCATAATAGGGTTTCTGCTTTGCATGCAGCAGGGTGTCTTCAAGGGTCTGAAGATGCCGTCTCTGAAGCTCAGGTTCGAGCAGGACTCACAATTAGAGGAAATAAAACTGGAAAAGGACTTCAAGAAAAGGGTTGGCATGCTGAGGGCCAGGCTCGAAGACTTCGAAGCAGCAAAAGAGATAATAAAGAAGCATTCAGAAGAGGAAAGAATCCTATTTGAAAAGCAGTCTAAGGAGCTTTCAAACATAAGCATCACGCCCGAAGAGCGCCAAAAGATAGAAAAGCTCCACAGGGACGAAGAAGAAAGGCTGTTCTACGACCACGAGCAGGAAGAGATGCTTTTGCTGAACAAGCTAAAAAATGAATCTGGAAAAGCCCCAGAGCAAAAGCCTGCACAGCGTTCCGGGCTGCAAATAACCAAAATGACATGGGTATGGATTATACTCCTTTTCCTAATGCTCCTCACGTTTGCGACGAGGATGATGAGCGTAGGAATAACTCCCAAATTCTTCGAATTCGACCCGTATTTTGATATGATGGCCACAAAATTCCTACTTACCTATGGGCAGCAGATACTGTATTCGCCATCTGCATGGCCTGTGCTTCCAAGCGGCACCATATTCAGAATCCAGCCCCTAGTTCCATACTTGGAAGCCTACTGGTACAACCTGGCAAATGCCTTCGGTCCGAACTATACTACGCTAAACAATTCCTTGCTTAGCTACGTCGGCGGAATATATCCCCCCATAACCGCCGCTCTGCTGGTATTTGTAATATTCATGCTGCTTTACCACGAATATGATGAAAAAATAGCACTCATAGGAGCGGCGCTTACCGCAACGATGCCGGTGCTTTTCACAACATTCGTCTCCGGCGAGCAATTACTTGAGCCGTGGGGCATATTCAGCCTGTTCTTCTTCTTCGCAGCATACCTGCTTGCGGTAAAAAACATGAAAAGTACAAGGCTGGCAATCTTTGCAGGCATCGCATTCGCCTCAACTTTTCTCGGCGCCCACTACTATACTGTGGATACCGGGGTGCTTGTAATCTACATACTGATACAGGGAGTAATAGACGTGCTGAGGGGCGACATGACAAAGTACTTCTACAAGATGAACATAATAGTCATAGTTGTAATATCAATATTCCTGATACTATACCACCCATATCACGCAACCCTTACAGGAAGGATACCGTCGGTCCTAGGCATACCTATAACTATTTCAGGACCCCTATTCGCCCTAATCATAATCGCAATATTCGACTTCGTGCCCAAATTCCTGCACAAACAAAAGCTGGTATTCAAGCGCCTTAACACAACAGAGTATCTGGAATGGATGTTTTTCCTGCTCATAGTGCTACTGCTTCTGGTTTCGTTCACGAAATTGGGCGCTCCACTCCGCGCGTATATAAACCTGAGCAAAAAATTCACGACACCGTCCTCCCCGTTGTTCATGACCGTCGAAGAGTATATCCCAACGGGCCTGCTTTACAACTTCGGCGCCAATGGATTTGGCCTAATAGGAGCAAGCCTATCCGGGGTGCCAATAATGGTATGGCTGATATCTGCCATAGCAATAATCCTTATACTTATAAATATAATATTCAGGAACGAAAAGAGCGGGGTTTTCTACCTGGCAATAGCGCTGCCGCTAATGGTGGCTGGATTTTCTGAGGTAAAATACCTTCCCCATTTCGGTGTTGCATTCATAATGCTATTTTCAATAATGCTGGGAGAGATAATATACCTGTCCTATTCAAATTTCAACGTATTCGATCAGCTTAAGCTGAGGAAAGAAAAGGACCGCGCAGCAGTCTTTGGCGAAGCCTACGAGAGCCACACCCTGGTTTACATAGGCGCGATTTCGCTTGGACTGTTCTTCGTGTCCCCACTTCTCGCCCTAATACTGCTGCTAATACTCATATTTTCAAAGAAATTCAATCAGTACAACACTAAATTATGGGCAATGGTGGCGCTCATAGTAATAATAGAAGTCGGTTCGCAGCTTGCAACAGGGAGCATAATCTATGGAGAAAGCTCCTCGATAATAAGCGCTTTCTCGGCATCTGCTGTAAACTCTGCAAGCCCATCTACGGCATGCACAACCCTGTCCAATCATGGCAACAGCATAGGTATAGACCTTTACTGCAACGTGGTTCCTAACTATTGGCTTGCTGCGGGGCAGTGGATGTCGGAGAATGCGGGCCCGTATGGGCCAAGGCTATTGGCATGGTGGGACTACGGGGACTGGATAAACTGGTTCGGAAACAGCAACGCGGTCATAAGGGGCGACAACGCAGTTCCAGCCGAGGATGAGGCGGTAGCAGCCAACTACGTCCTTGGTCCAAAGGACGGCTATACCACTTCGGTGCTGGCAAACATGATGAACACCAACCAGACTAAATACATAATATTCGACCAAGGCCTCATACAAAAGTGGCAGGCCCTTGACTTTTTGGCGTGCGTGCACGTAAACGAGACGTCTGAAGCCTACGCCATAGCGCAGGGCAAATCTCAGAGCCCGCCTGTGCCGTTCGTACTAGGAAATTCTCCGTGCGAGATAGCGCATGATCCGCAATTCGTACTTCTGCCGCTGCCAGCTCTGATACCCTCGGCTAACACCACCCAGAATCTTGAATTCTACTGCCCGATATCAAACAGCAGCGTCCAATACATACGCGGATTCCTAGTTACTGGAAGTTCGCTATCGAACCAATCTGTATGCATAAAATCGGTTCCTACCTCTACTGGGGCAGTTCAGGAATACAATTCAAACGGTTCAAAGATAAACGCAATGATACAGGTATCTGACGTAATGGGCGAGGTCAGCGTCAGCGGCATACCCTTCCTCGAATTCCTCAATATCTATACACCGAACGGGTCAAACGACAACATAACCGACGCGCCGACCGAATTCTACGACTCAAACTTTTACAAAGGATTCTTCTTCGGCAACCTTACTGGGTTCAAGCAGGTATACCCGTCAAATACAACCTCCGGCACAAACATGATAAACGGCACAATACCGCTAAGGATCCTTGCACTGGACAACTTTACGGGATCGCTTCCTGCAATTCCGCCAAAGCCCAGCTATATACACAACAATTACACTGTTCCGTGATTATCAGATTCAGAATAAAGTCTTTAAATATTTCATATGCAAATCTTATCTGCATGGGCTTGTAGCTCAGCCTGGTCAGAGCGGCGGTCTTATAATTATGCAAGATCGCATAATAAGAAAGCCGTAGGTCGAGAGTTCAAATCTCTCCAGGCCCATGTTGCACTTATCCGTTCGCGATTCCTGTATGTATTAACCAGGAATCCTTCCCGGTTTCAAAATATATCGCCTTTTCTCCAAGCTTCTTTCCAACATCTGCAACAAACAGCTCCAGCACCTTTATTCTGGATGCATCGCCAAGCGCAACGGTGTACTTCACGTTCTCGTCGTATTCTATAACGGTCCCGTCTATCCAGTATCCGTGTATCTCCCCCCTCTCTGTTGTGTATCCTCCAAATTTGCTGAGTAAGAACTCATGCAGCGCTCGCCGTACTTCCGAATTCTTTTCCGAATTTATTTTTTTCGCAGGGAGGTAGAAAACCGAGGGAGTGCCCAGTGACGATCTCTTATAGCCTAATAATCTAAACGTTTCTGGTGCTTCTGCATTGTCTAAACGCGTCTTGTTTTTGCTTGCCATCGGCTCACCTTAATACATTCCTATACTTTATGTGCTCTACCCATATAAATACTTTAATTCAAAAATAAAAAGCGCAAAATGGTAAAAATGAGATTTAAAACAAAAGAAACAGTGCATGTATATGATACCGACTATCAAGGTATTGCCCATTATGCCGCATACTACAGATTCTTTACCGACTGCATAGAAGCTTTTCAAAAGCAGATTTTGGGTCAAAAAAAACCCGACTTTTCAAAAGGCAGCGTGTGGTTTGTGGTTGGAGAGTCAGATGCGCACTACAACAGGCCAGTAAGGGCGGGCGACATGCTTGAAGTTATGCTTGACGTCGCCCTTGCATCACCCAGTGTAATAAAATACGCATTTAAGATAAAAAACCTCACCAGCAATGAAATTTCAACCGAAGGCTACCTGAAAATGGTCGCAATAAACCCCAAAACATGGAAGGCGACAAGAGTACCTGCAAATATCGCAAAAAAGATAAGTTAGGCCGATGAGCGAATGGAAAGCATTGAGTATGAGCTGCTGAACGCAGCGTGCAACTGCTATGATGCCTGCCACAAAGACTTCAAGGAAACCATAGAAATGATAAGCAATGCTCGTGGCCTAAACCCCAAATTCACGGAAGCGCTGCTTATTGCCGTAAAGGCTAGATACTCAAACACCAAGGAGTATCAAAGGCTAAGAAAAAGGTTGCCTGAAGAATTTCCAATTTAAACC
>JAMCZL010000026.1 GCA_023485745.1 Candidatus Martarchaeota archaeon
ATGCAAAATGCAGGCTACAACGAATTTGAACCTGCACTTGACAACGCCGTAGGGCTGTCAGAGGGTTTTGGCGACATATCGTGCAATATCGCATTTAGGATAGCCAAATCAATCGGAAGGAAGCCGGCCGATGTGGCAAGTTCGATAATTTCCGGGATTGGCAGCATTGAAGCCGTCAAAGGCGTAAAGGAGGAGAACGGATTTATAAATTTTTATCTGGACAGGAAAAAGTTTACAGCTTTGGTGATGGAATGGTTGCTGGGCGGCAGAAGCAACGCGGTGAAATCTGAGATCGGATCTGGAAAGGCAGTAGTGGTAGAGTCGCCGAGCGCCAATCCGGTTCATCCGCTGCACATGGGGCAGGTGCGCAATGCACTCATCGGAAACGTGCTTGCCAACATGTATGCAGCCTGCGGATACAGGGTAGAGAGGGAAGATTACATAGATGATCTTGGATTCCAGGTTGCCCAGGCGGTTTGGGGATTGATGCATCTTGAGGAGCTTGGCATAGAGATAAACCCGAACGGCAAGTTTGACCATGAAATAGGAAAAGTATATGTTGAGGTAAACAAGTATGCCGAAACCCACGAGATAAAGGAGGATATAGCCAAGGTTCTGGCCCTTATGGAGCAGGATGGCACGTATGAATCAGTGCTGTGCAGGGACTCTGCGGAAAAATATGTCATGGCCGAGTATGAAACGCTTTTTGAACTAAATATATATCATGACCTGCTGGTTTGGGAAAGTGACATTATAAGAGAGAAGCTTTTCGAAAAGGCAATGAGGATTATGGAGGACAAGGGCGTGATAGACAGGCCAAAGGAAGGCAAATATTCAGGATGCGCAATAATAAGCTTTGACAGGATAAAGGATTTGCCCGAGGAATTCAGGAACCTGAAGGAGAACGTTAAGGTGCTCGTGCGAAGCAACGGCACGCCGGACTACGTTGCGAAGGACATCGCATTCCACATGTGGAAGTTCGGTATATTTGAAGACAGCTTTAAGTACAGGGAGTTCGTCAAGCAGCCCGACGGGAGCAGCCTGTATACCACTTCAGAGGATGGAAAGAGAATGGATTTTGGGAACGCCGACATGGCTGTGAATCCCATAGATACAAGGCAGAGCTTTGAGCAGTCCTTTGTCAGATCCGTAATAGACAGCATCGGCTACCCGGAGAAGGCCAGAAACCTGAAGCATCTTGCATACGGGGTGGTTGATATCGAGGGCGCAAAACTCGCGGGAAGGAAGGGTACATGGCTGGGTTACACCGCAGACGACCTGATACGCGAGGCCCGAGAGAGGGCATACGGGCTCATAGGCGCCAGATTCGAGACTTCGCAGGATGAGAGGTCCAGCATAGCGGCAAAAGTTGCACTTGCAGCCATAAGATTCGAATTCCTCAGACTTTCGAATGAAAAGAAGCTGAACTTCTCTTGGGCTACCGCGCTGAATTTTGAAGGGAGGTCAGGACCGTATTGCCAGTACATGTTTGCCAGAGCGAACAGGATACTTGAAAACTATGGGAATGAAGGCGCATTATACAAGAGCGCTATAAGGGTTTTTGGGATAGAAGACGACCCGGAGTTCGAGCTTGTAAAGAAGATGTCGGGATGCGTGGCTGTTCTGGAAAGATCGTGCAGGGAGCTGAAGCCAAACCTGCTGGTTGAGTATGCAGGGGAGCTGGCACTGCTGTTTGGCAAGTTCTATGAGCGCAAAAACATACTCAAGCTGCAGGACGAGGAGGAAAAGCTCTCCCGCCTGGAAATTGTCGCGTGTTTTAAGATCGTGATGGAGGCCGTGCTCGCAGTACTAGGCGTTGAGCCGCTGAGCAAGATGTAGGGCTACATCCAAGAGGATATGCCTTTTTGTGCAGAAGCCCCGCTGGCCTTCTTCAGGATTTCTGAGAATTTTCTAACGCGCGCTTCGTCGAAGCCGTGCTCTGCGCACATGAAATTTATTATCTTTTCGATGTCTGGCCGCTTTGACACGCCCTTGCTTACTTCAGCTTCAGTTATCTCGCTGACCTCGGGGTTCATGAACAGGTCCTCAACGTCTTTGGGGTCAACTTCGAATTCGTAGCCGAATTTCTGCTTTGCAAACTCTATGACATCGGAAATGGAATTTGAGCTTTTGACCGCCTTCAGCGCGGTTTTAGGGCCCACCCCTTTTACTCCGTCGTTGAAGTCTGTGCCGAGCAGTATGCCCACCCATATCAGTTTCTGGCGGGTTATGCCCAGAGACCCAAGCGTTGCATCAAGGTCAACCATTTCAGGGTTTACATTTACGAAAACATTCTTTCCAGGAAGCTTCCTTCGGCCCGAAAGGGTTAGATTCCTCACGACCTTCTTTGAGCCGAAAAGCAGCGTGTCGTAGTCCTGGCTTGCTGCAGCATACGCTATTCCTTTGGAGCACATATAGCTGGCTTGGGCCTCGCCCTCGCTCGGCGCATTTATGTAATATATTCCCATGTGGCCTAGGAGCTCCTTGGCGCTTGAAACTATTTCCTTGGTTATGCGGGTGCTTGCCTGGGCAAACTTGCGCACCTCTTCAGCCTGCCCGGCCGCCACTGCCTTCTGCCATTCCTCGTAAGCCTTCTCCCTTCTTGAAATCCGCGCCTCTATCGTCTTCTTTTTAAGGGTTGACGGCATTCCGTCGAAAACGTAAACAAGCTTTATGCCTTTTGCGATCAGGTCTATCGACCTGTAGAAAAGCCCGGAGAGATGGCTTGTCACATTGCCTTTTTCGTCGCAAAGCAGCGATCCGTCAGGTTGCCTTATTATCGAAAGGAATTGGTACAGCACATTGTACGCGTCTACGGCTACCACTTTTCCGTTGAGCGAGCTTATGTCGAGCTGCTCGCGCACTGCGAGCTTGCTCAGATCTACTGACATTTGCACCAACTATGCAAAGTCCCCTATTGTGGTAACGCCGTTGTCGCTCCTGTAATGCTGGTTGTCCTCGGCTTCAGACCTGGAGGCTGTAAGCTTTATGTTAAGTGTTTTCTCCAGCTTCTTTATTAACTGGGCTGGCGGCGCGGCCTTCTCCGCCTCCACCCTGCTAAGAAATGTCTCCTTCTCATTTATCATTTCTGCGAGCACCTTTATTGGTATCTTTAGCCGCTCGCGGGCCTCGCGTATCACCCTCCCGTAGTTGTCAACTAATGGAGGCTCGTCTATGCTCTTTTTGGCTGTCTTTTGGTATGTGCCGTGGTAGCCCCGGCTTGCGGAATCTGTGGGCCGGTGTGACAGTACTTTCTTGCCATTTGCACAGCTTGCACATACCCTCAATTCAACACCCTCTACAAGAACCACGTACGCAGAATCTGTGCTTTTGCCGCATAGCTCGCATTCTTCCAACTAACCACCAAGTATTAATTGCAATGAAAGGTATAAAATTCTTAAATTCAAAATAGCATGCGCTTATTATCGGGTTTAGCGCATGGCAGCAGAAAAGGACGGTCGTTTAAGCACGACCGCAAAGATCCGGATTTCTTTTGTCGCAGTAGCTTCGCTGCTGGCCCTTTATGCAGACTACATATCTGCCATAGGGATCCTGAACCAGATACTGCTCGGGCTTGTTGTGTTATTTGTCTCTGGCGCTATAATAAAAAAGATAGGCTCTTTGAACGGCGGCTACGGAGTGTATATGATTAGCACTAGTAGGGGCATAGGCGCGATAAACAGGATTGCAAAGTCGCACAAAAGTTTCTGGAATAACATGGCGCTCTGGGGCATAGTTCTCGGCTTTGGAATCTTCTCTTATCCGATAGTCAAGGGCAAGATAAGCAAAGGCACATTTGCCTTCGGCATATTTACGATACTATTCATTCTGATCCTGGTGACCCCGTACTTTAGCTACTCTCTTCAGTTTATAGACCTGCCTGGTTTGCAGGCCAGGATAGCCTCTGCGCAAACCGCTTCCGCGAGTTCGGGTGTTTCGCCTCTGTCTTATCTTTCTCTTGTAATAACCGTTGTCTTCGGGTTTTCGGGATTTGTATTCTTTTCCCTGCTCCTGAATTCATTCAGCATACTTTTGGCAGTATTTGCAATATTCCAGCACTTCGCTGCGAACGGAGTCGTTACAACCAAACCGCTCCAGAGTGTGATACCCGGCGTAGCGCCAATAATCCCTGGGCTTGACATACCGCTTATAGCGGGGGTTATCGCGCTTGCCGTACTGCTGGTCGCACACGAGTTCTCCCACGGCATACTATCCAGGATATTTAGGGTCAGGATAAAATCCATAGGGCTGCTGCTTTTCGGCATAATACCTATAGGTGCCTTCGTGGAGCCGGATGAGGAAAAGGTGAAGAAGCTCGATGCCATATCGCAGAACAAGATATTTTCAGCCGGCATATCCGCTAATTTTGTGCTGATGTTCGTTTTCTTTGTGCCGATGCTGCTGCTGCTCGTATTCGCATTGCCGCACATCTACGTGCAAAAGTTGATTGTGGAAAGCACTACTCCGGGATTTCCGGCCAATGGCGTAATAGCGCCCGGAGCGCAGATACTTTCCTGGGACGGCGTAAACGTAAGCACATTGTCCCAGCTAGAAGCAGTCGCTGTGAAGGACATGCCTGGCGGCGTCGTTACAGTATCTACCAGCCAGGGCGACCATTCGTTTATAGCAAAGTCTGAGAACGGTTCTTCGCGCGGGTTTATAGGCGTGGATGTGGGGCAGGTTTCTTCTCCTGTGGTAAATACCCCGCTCAAGAGTACGGAGTACTTTTTGTATACCGTTTTCGCGCTCTCTTTCATGTTCAATTTTCTAGTTGCGGTGGTAAACCTTCTTCCGCTACCGGGCTTCGACGGAAAAAGGATATACGATGCAAGCGTGAAGGACAAGCGGATTACAAACTTCCTTGCCGCCGTAGTCATTGTAACGCTGTTGATAAACATAATACCGTGGATATAGTAGGCTTGGCTACTGCGCGGTCATTTTTCTAAGCTCGGAGATTTTCCCGAAATCCATGGTAGAGCCGTAGCCCACAACTATGGCATGCATTTCGTCTATATCGATTTTTTTGAATATTGGTGAGAGCAGCGATTTCCTGCTTTCGAGGTTTATTTCTGTGCCTCCGGCAAAATAGCTCATGGCCGGGAGCACCAGGAGTCTCCTGCCCTTGTATTTTCCGTAAAGGAAGCACTTTATCTTTTCCTTTCTCCCGTTTTCGTAGTATATGCCTATTGCCGGGTGTTCATGGCCCATTATTAGCGTGGTGGTGCCCTTACTCTCTATCTTTGGCAATTCCTCGCCGTGGAAAAAGAGGTACTTCCCTATAGTTGCTTGCTGCCTGTGCACGGCAAGCTTGAAAGGTATGCTGTACCTCTCTACGAAGTTGTCATGGTTGCCCTTTATCAGTATGGGCCTTATCTTAATTTCTTTTGCAAAGTTTATGAAATCGTAAAGTTCGTTGAATTCTTCCACGTCCACGTTCGAAAATTCGTTCTTTATGTCGCCGTCTACGATTATTGAATCGGCCTTCGTGGCCTCGGCTGCCGACTTTATCATGTCCTTTATCTTCCTGAAGTTGACTTTTGGTATTAGGGCTCCGCGCTTAGACATAACGCCCTCATACCCAAGGTGCAGGTCGGATACAGCTATGGCATTTATGCTCTTTATGTACGCAATTGGCATGCCTTCGATAAGCTCGATGTCTTCGGTAAGCTTCATTTTCCGACCGATTTTATTTTTTTCAGAACCATCTTGTGGAGGTACTTCAGGTACTGCTGGCGCTCCTTCATCATGACCACATCCGCGTGGCCAAAGGTAAGCATCGAATGCGCGAATGGAGACGGCGAGCCAGTTGAAATGAATTTGTATTTTATTTTTCCGCTCCTTAGTCCGGATAGTACTTCGTTTGCCCTGCCTATGTCCATCAGGTCCTCGAATATCTCGCGGTATGTTTCGCGTATTATCGGAAAGTCCGGATCTATCTCTTCTGCTGCGTTGAGCAGGAGCTGGGCATTGACCTGCTGCCTTCCTATCGGTTGCCTCCAGCCCTTGTAGTTCTTTAATATCATGAAGCTCCTGGCCGCTACGTGCCTGAACCTGCGCCTCATCAGCTCGGTCTTTCTTATGTTTTCCCTAAGCAGCTTGGCGAGATCCGAAGACATTACTGCCTCGAACAATTTTTTTACCCTCCTTTCGCTCATCGACATGGCATGGTCTACAAAAAGAACGAAGCCGTTGTCGTTTACCATTATGCTTATGTCTTCATCCGTCATCTTGCCGAATTCGACGGCAAAGGCGCGCGACAGGGCGTCGTTGACCCTCCTGCCGAAAAGCGAATGGAACACAAGATAGCTGGAATCCTTTAGGTTGTCGCTCGTGTATTCCACTATTATGAGCTCGTTGTTTGGAACCGAACTGCAGAACAGCTCCTGCTCGGCAAAGTAGGTATATATCGCGCTTTTGGCATTCTTGTCTATCGGAAGCTTGGACAGGTATAGGTCAATAGCTTTTGGGATGCTGCCCTTTCTCAGCATGCCTGCCCCGGCCAAGGCGCCTTTCTTTTGCCTGCGGCCGATTTCTTCCCTTACCAGGTCGGACATCTCCTTCCTGAATTTCCCTATTGCTATTCCAAGCTCATAGCTAAGCGGAAGCTGCTCTGAAAACCACGGAGGTATGGTTGGCGATGCGCTTTTTGCTTCTTCAACGTAGCACTTTGTGCCTTTGGCATGCAAGAACTTGTAAAGCCTGCCGCCCAGGGTGAATATGTCTCCGGGCTTCATCCTTGCAAGGAACTCTTCTTCTATGTTGCCTATCCACCTTTTTGTTCCTTCAAGGAATACGTTTATGGCGACTTCGTCGGGTATCGTGCCGAGATTCAGCATGTATATCAGTTTCGCATACTTGCCCCTCCTGCCGAACATGTTCTCCTTTTCATCGTACCATATCTTCCCGTACACTCTCCTGCTTTCCAAGTCGACGTAGCTTCCTGAAAGGTACTTTAGTATAGAATAGAAATCGCCTGCTTCTAGGCTATGGTATGGATATGCCCTTTTTATTAGGGCGTACGCCTCGTCTGCATTCCACTTCCTTGTTATAGACATGCCAACGATATGCTGCGACAGAACATCAAGTGCGTTCTGGGGTGTGGAAAACGCGTCGAGATGCCTCTTCAGGGCCGCATCAGCCATTATGGTGCATTCGACCAGGTCGTCCCTGTTAAGCACTATTACGTCGCCCTTCGCGGTAGACTTGTAGGAATGACCGGCGCGGCCTATTCTCTGCACTGACCTTGTCACGCTTTTTGGAGAGCCGAGCTGTATGACCAGGTCTATGGCGCCTATGTCTATGCCGAGCTCTAGGCTTGTTGATGACACGGCGCATTTGAGCGCCCCTTTTTTCAGCAGCTCCTCGACCTCTAGCCGCGATTCCCTTGAGAGGGAGCCGTGGTGCGCTGCTATTGTATCGGAATAGCCGAACCTCTTTTTAAGGTTGAAGACCACGCGCTCTGTTCCGCTTCTCGTATTTGTAAATATTAGCGTTGACTTGCTTCCCCCTATGTCGCTGTTTATCATCTTGTACATCGAATCTTCTATGGCATTCTCATGGGCGTTTATCATGTCGCCCACAGGGCTCATCACCCTTATTTCTATGCTCTTGCTCCATGACGCATCTACCACGATGCAGTCTCTCGGAACCCCGTTTTCGTAGCCGACTAGAAACTTGGCAGCCTCTTCAAGCGGATACAAAGTTGCCCCCAGCCCTATCCGTACTAGATTATGGCCTATCAGTTCCTGGAGGCGCTCTACCGAAAGCGAAAGATGCACTCCGCGCTTGTTGTTTGCCAGCTCGTGCAGCTCGTCTATTATTATATATTCAACATGCTTCAGGTTTTCAACGTACTTTTCTGAATTTATCAGTATTGCAAGGCTTTCCGGCGTTGTGACGAGTATGTTTGGTGGCTTTATGAGCTGCTTGCGCCTCTCGCTCTGGAGCGTGTCGCCCGTCCTCACACCTATGGTCACCTCTCTTATGTTTTCCTTTATCAGGTCAACGCCCTTTTCTTTTTTTATGGTTTCGTATATTTCTGTAAGAGGTTTTACCAGGTTTTTGTATATGTCGTTGTTGAGCGCCTTCAGCGGGGATATGTATATGCAGTAGACGGTGTCCTCAAGGCCGCCCTTCAGTGCCCTGTCGAACAGAGCGCTTATCACCGAAACGAATGCCGACATCGTCTTTCCGCTCCCAGTAGGCGCGGTTATGAGCACGTTCTTCTTCTCCGCTATCAGCTTGAAGCTGAACTTCTGGGGAGGAGTCAGCTCCTTGAAGTTTTTGAGAAACCACTTTTTCGTATAAGAGTTAAGCACTTCGAGGCTTTTGCTGTCTTCAAAGGGCTTGCTCATGAATTCTATCATAGTATTACCTGCCGATTATTGCCGCCGCTGACCAGCCCGGCTCAGCTCAAGAAACAATTAAAATAAGAAGCCAAATTATAAAAATCAAATAAAAATCTGGGTTTATGCGTATATGGACTTGTATTCGGTGTTTGTGTCGTCTATTATATGTATGCATTCGCCCTCGCACTGTATGAGGCATGCCTGGCACAGTATGCAAGCCTCGCCATTCACTCCGACTGAGATCCCGCCGCTTGTTCCGTCATTCTCGTCGGCGAAGTGCTTGTGTCCGTCCTCCACCTTCGACCACTTCTCGACTACTGCAGGATCGCTCTGGCCTTTCCATTGCGCGGATTCCGGCGCGGTATCGGTGTTTACTTCTTCGGGTGCGCTTCTTTTCTTCATTTCGAATACTGCTACAGGGCAAACATCCTTGCAGTGCT
>JAMCZL010000043.1:0-23501 GCA_023485745.1 Candidatus Martarchaeota archaeon
CCTTTATTTTGCTTGGATCCACCTTAAAATAGTTGAATGCCTCTGCAATTTTGAAAGATGCGCGGTTCAACCCTATGTCTTTGTCGTCCACGTTTGAGGGTCTGAACCAGTCTATTATTTTTGGTCTCTCGGATTCCCCTGCCGTACTTTTTCCGATAAATATTCTATCCTCTAAAAAAACAATGAATATTGCTATTTCTGGTTTTTTTAAATCTGCGATGAACCCCATCCGTTCCATTTCGGTGCCGACTGCTACTTCTATGTCCTTGGCCCTTTCTGCCAACCCGGATCCGTATTTTTTTACGTAGATTTTAAACCTTTTGCTTTTATCCACTACTTCTGATACGGATTTGGCTACATCTGCAAAGTTCTTGCTAAACGCGATTGCTTTATCTATTTTGACCACAAAATCAAAAAATTCGAAATCTTCGGGAACCAAATCCGGGCCGGTCTTTGGGCTGCCTTTTGAGTTTACTAGGAAAACCTCATGGCCATAGATGCGTTCTATGCTGTCGGTGTCAATCAGCGCAGATTTGTGTAATTCATCTATGGCGGACTTGAAAAACCGTTTGTCGCATATTGCTAGATATTGCGCCAGACCAACCACTTTTCAGTAGGACCTCCCATCCATTGATTGTATGTACTCCTTTATTTTTCTGGCTGACTCTTCTGGCGTATACCTTCCCGTATCTAGGGTAAGGCTTTTTACAAAGCTAATGGCTGATTTGAGATCGTTTTTTGATGTCAATTCCTTAAATTCACCGGTATTCTTTATTTTAGAGTACTTGCTGCGGCTGCGGCCTTTTATCCTTTCCAGAAGCTTTTTGTCGCTGCAGTGCAGCCTTACAAAGACTATCTCGCCGCCGTAGCTTTCTATAATCCGCATGAGCTTCCGGATATATTTGTCATCATAGTCTTTGCGGTATACCAATGTGAATATTGTATTGATACCGTCTTTGGCTGCGCTTTCAAGCATTTCATATCTGAATTTTATGACAAGCCTGTTGAATGTCTTGCTGCCGAACTCGAATATGCTTTTTACGAATTCTATGGAAAGGTGGTTATGAAAAAGCTTGTAGCCGGTCATCTTTGCGAGTTTGGATGCAACGGTCAGCTTTCCTACGCCCGGCGGGCCGTATATTAACACCAGTTTCATAGACACCACAAAAATTGCTGACCGGTATTTAATTTGCATGTTTAATGGACCCAGCGGGATTCGCACCCGCGGCCTTCCGCTTGCAAAGCGGACGCTCTACTCCTGAGCCATGGGCCCATCGCTATTTTTTATGCTTTTTCATTGGTTGCCTGGCTTTTTGACGGGCCGATTTTTTGGGCAGGGGTTTCTTTTTCTTGATTGATGCCTTTTTTGGTGCGGTCTTCTTGGTTATCTTGATTCCGGTCTTGCCCTTCACCGCCTTTACGCTTCTTTGCACCTTGCTTGACGAGTTTACAGAAGTCAGGCGCTCTATGGTCTCAAGCTCTTTTGGGCTTATGGTTTCCTTGTCAAGCTCGCTAAGTATATTGTCAGCGACGTTGCTATTTATTGTCTCAGAATCCTTTGATGGATTCGACAGGAATGCATTCTCCATAGTGTTCTTCTTCAGCAGCGTGTCGAGGTCCTTCAGCATTTTTATTTCCTCAATCTCCTTGCGTATTTTTTTAGGGTCCTTTTTTGATGACATTTAGACACCTGCGCATCCTTTTTTATTTTAGCCCAATCATTTTTATGCTTTACTATAAATAGCGCAGAGCGGCTTTCAAATGCCGCTTTGCCGATGTTGTCCGAATTCATATAGAGTATTCGTGGCCTAGCTCCGGGATTTCGGTCTCGAAGCGCTTAGAAAGTTCTTCCTTCAGGGACAGGGCTTTTGAATATTCCCCGTGCACTATGAATATCTTTTTAATCCCTGCTATCCTCTGCGGTATCTGTTCAAGCTGCTTTCTGTCGGCGTGCGCAGAAAGATGGTGCATTTCTATGCCCATCTCTATTTTTATCCTCTTGCCGTCTATTTCTATCGACTTCTCCCCGTCCTGCAGCTGCCTTCCGATGGTCCCTTCAGCCTGGTATCCCACCAGAATAAGTTTGTTTAGTGAATTCCCGGCCATTTTCTGAAGATAAAAAGTTATTGGCCCGCCGGTTATCATACCGCTCGTGGTTACTATTATTGAACTTTCATCGCTTGCAACTATGGCATTCCTTGTGCCCTTTTTCTCAACAGGGACAAAGTTTGGGCTTTTGAACGGATCGAAGTCGCTCATCAGTATCCTGCTTTGCAGCTCCTTTCTGCAGTATATTACGTTGTGCCTGTGTATCCTTAAGGCCTTGTTTATCATTCCGTCCACATATATGGGCACTTTAGGTATCGCCCCGGAATTTATATAGTCGTCGATTGACAGAAGGACTTCTTGAGCCCTGCCTACCGCAAAGCTCGGTATGACCACCTTGCCCCCGTTTTTTATCGTGTCTTTTATCCCATAGACAAGGCTTTTTAGTATGCTTACTTCGCTTTCGAATATGTCGGTTTTGCCTCCGTATGTACTCTCCGTGATGAGTACGTCCCCGCTGAGGTTTTTGAGGTCCGCGCCGTTGAGCAATTTGGTTTTTGCCAGGTTTATGTCTCCGGTGTATACCAGCGTGTTTTTCCCATCAGTTACACGTATGAGCGCGCTGCCAAGGATGTGTCCGGCGGGTATGAAAGTTATCTTAAGGTCCTTTATTGATACCTCTCTTTTGTATTCTACTGCCCTCTGGTGCTTCAGCATTTCTGAAAGCCCTTTCTTGGACACGTTTGAAGGCTCCGAAATGCGCATATAGTCGCTTATTAGAACCTGCATTAGCTCTAATGTAGGCTTGGTGGCATACAACTCCCCACGGTATTCTGCGCTGTATATGTGAGGTACATACCCGCAGTGGTCCAGATGCGCGTGCGATATGAATACTGCATCGATATTCCTGAGCTCTTCGTCAGTTATTTTTGGAAACTGGTCTTCGCTGCCCAGCTTCACCCCAGCATCAAGCAGTATTTTTGTAGAGCCGCTCTCCACCATAATGCAGCTTCTACCAACCTCTCTTGCTGCGCCGAAAAATTTTAATTTCAAAAAAACACCAGAGCACTATTCTGAAGGGCTTGACGCGCCGTTTTTGCTTTCTTTCTTCCTTATAACGGCTATGTCCTCCAGGTTTATCTCGTTTTGTGGCGGAGCGGCCTGCGACTTTTGGCGCATCCTCTCACGATCCCTTTCCCTGCGCTCATTTATTCCGAGAATCCTTTTCAGTGACCTGTAAAGCTCATCGAGCTTCACATCGGTTTCCTCTATGAGCTTATTCTTTTCTGATATCAATTTGCTGTACTCTTCCAGATCTCCTTTTATGTACTCGATTTTCTTCTGCAGCTTTATGAACTTATAGTAGTCTTCGAGTTCGGCATTTATCTCGTTTATTTTTCTTACCATTTCCCGCTCTTCGTTTAGCGATACTCTGGCCCGTGTAGAAAGGTTGAACTCTAATTCGTTTTTCATCCTTTTCAGCGCACCGGACTTTTTGTTGTTCATTGTGGCCTTGGCACTTTCGACAAACTTGCTTATCGCGTTGAATTCGGCTTCTTTATAATAGGCCTTTTTGCGGTACCGCTTGACTTCGCTTATCATTTCCAGGCGCTGCTTCCTTATTTCGTCGATTTTCTTTTTTACCTCCTCTGCGTCCTTGTTGTTTGATTCCTTCACGAGATCGTTAAGTGATTTTTTTGCAGGGGGTTTTGGCGATTCCTGTTCGGATGTTGGAGCAGCATTTTCCTGTATTTGGGCTACCGTTGCCTTTTCAAGAGCGGGTCCTGCGGCTTGCTCATTTTCTATTTTATTTGCCTCGTTCAGTAAATCGCCTGCTTGATTTCTTAATTTCCATTTTTGTCTAAAAGCGTCTTGTAGACTTCAAGTAATTTGTCGGTTGACTTCTCAACAGAATACATTTTTGCAGTATCTGTCATTTTCTTATAGTAACCGAGGTTATTTATAACCTTTTCTATTTTATGTGCACAGTCATCTCCATTTTTTGGAGCGAACTTTTCCCCGTTTTTGCCGTTTATTATTATCTCCTTCAGGGCCAGGTAATCGGCACCAACAACAGGCACCCCGGATGCCATCGCCTCCAGCGACACGATGCCCTGAGTCTCAAATGTCGAGGGCATGCAGAATACGTCTGCGGCTGCATAGTAACGGGGCAGCTCCCTTTCGTCAACAAAGCCTGAAAAATGCACAATATCGGCAAGGCCGTACTTTGCAGCCGTATTCTTGTAATAATCCAGCATCGGACCGGTTCCTGCGATGAGAAACCTGTATATTTGCTTCTTCTTCAATATTTTGGCGGCTTTGAGCATTACTTCTATGTTCTTTTCCACGCTTATCCTTCCTACATAGAGCACAAGCTTTTCCCTTTCCGATTTTAAGTATTTCCGGCGTATTTTCTCTCCGTTGACGCTTGGATTGAACTTCTTGGTATCTACACTGTTGGGTACCACGTACGCATTGCCTATGGAGTGCCTGCTAAGGAGGTTCTTTATCGATGTGCTTGGCGCTATGACTCCGTTGCACTTGCCGTAAAAGAACTTTGCGTATGGCCATGATGATTTTATCAGGAACCTCTGCACCACCTTGTTGGACGTGGTATACTGTTTTATTACCTCGCTCCTGGTAAATAATGTGTGAAACGACCCGACGGTCGGAGTCTTGTTGAGCTTGGCATACAAGAGTCCGTACATGCCTACAGTAAAGGGCGTATGCAGGTGCGTTATGTCGAATTTCGAAAAGCCAAACTTTATCGAAGCAATAAAAGGCATCCATGCGAGGTTGTATTGGGGGTATTTCCTGAACTTTATGCTTGGCAGTATTATTATCCTGTCGCTTTTTTTAACTGCGGCCCTGGTTCTTGAGTCGCCGCTTGCAATTATGAAGACTTCGTGGCCACGCTTCTCAAGCTCCTGCTTGAAATTCAGCATAGAGCTTACTACACCATCGACGGATGGAAGGAAGGTGTCTGTGAAAAATTGTATTTTTAGGTGGTCCTGCATGTATAAACCTTAACAGGCCATATTATATTTTTATGGCTTCTCCATGCGACGCCTTAATTTTTTCTTCCGCTTTTTTGGTAAAGGAAGTTGCCTTTATTTTCATTCCGTTCGCCGGATTTCCATTGCTGAGTACCTTGTAGTTGCGGAATTCGAACTCTGTTTTGCCTTCGGCCGCCGAAATCCGGCCTATTTGCTCCAACGTGATATATTTGAGTTTTTTACTCTTCCAGACCGTAAAACCCTTTTTCCTGAGCAGCTCTGGATGCTTTGCTGTCATTCTGGTGAATTTGTGCTTTCTCACGCCAGCATTTCCTACCCCTCCGCGATCTCCGGCGCCCCTGGCATTCTTTATGTTGCCAGCGCCCCAGCGCCTAGTTCCGAAGTATTTCCTGTTCCTCTTTTCTTTTCTAACTACCATCAGATCATCCTTCCTATGAGTTTATTTATCTCTGGGCCCTGGTATCCAAGCGAACCGCCTTGATTGAAGCCCAGCTTGGTGCTTTTGTATCCGTGCCTCGGCGGGTGCAGCCTGAAGGGCAGTTTCTCCTTTATTTTAGTTATTTCCATGTCTTCCGGCTTTGGATCCTTTATACCTACGTATTTGGAAAACAGCTTCTTCATAGTAGGTTCGTCTATTTCCCCATATGCGATGTAGTTGCTGCATTTCTTAAGCATGCCATTATACGATGGGGATGGCTTTATTATTACGCAGTTGCTTACCCGTTTGAGGCGCAGCCTGTCCAATGTATCGTTAATTGTGCCGCGAACGTTTACTCTGCCACGAATTCTGACTGCAACTATGAGCTTATTTTCCTCTGCCATATTGAACATCTCGGAATAAATAGATATCCTAGTTGTTTAGCCTAATCAATATTTTTAATACTTTTTAATTTTTTACATTAAAATTTTTCTTTGATTAAGGGTTGTGCATATCCTATTAAATCCTTAGATATAAATTTCTTGCTATTTGCTATTTGGGCTGTGGGCTTTTTAATTTCGGCTTGGTCCTCTTTCAGATAGATATTGGGGTGCTATTAGTCTTCTGGCCCTTCGGAGTACTTAGAATTCATTATCTCGAATATTTTTTTCTGCCTTTTTGGGGCCTATTTTGTCAACGCAGCGAAGCTCCTCGACAGTCGCTTCAGAAATCGCTTTTATGCTGCCGAAACGCAACAGCAGCGACCTGGCGATTTTTGGGCCTATCTCTGGAATGTTTCCTATTATATACTCCTGAAATTGCGCATTGGTGCGAGCCCGCCTTCCTCTTTTTGGCGACACCTGCGGCCATTCTGTTGTTTGCTCCCATTTGGCCAGCATATACAGCAGGTCTGCGGTTTCCTCTGCATCCCTTGAAAACATAAACGGTATCCCGTATCTGACGTACAGCGATAATACGGCTCCGGACACCACCTTCCTCTCGAGCCGTATCTTAGATACATCGCCCTCTACAATGACAAGCGGCTTTTCGTATGCGGCTTTCAGCCTTTCGGACTGATCGAATATTCTTCCGCTTATTACTGAGCTCTCCAGGTCATGGACTGTTTTGCGTTCCACACACACCTTTTCAGATATCAGGTAGTCCCCGATTTCCAAGGTTTTCATTTCAATGCCTGCATGCTGGGCTAGGCGTGAGAGGAGTTCTTTGTTTCTCTCTCTTCGGTCTACGATTATGGTGGGCTTGTCCTGCATATTGTCTGCCATTTGAGCTTAAAGGCATAAAAATTTAATTTTATGACTGCAAGTATAACTTTGACTTTGTTTTAACGAATGGAATGTTTGACATGCAAATAACAGATAATATGTGCTTTTGATGGCAAAGAATTTGAATACTATGGAGGATCAGGAGCAGACAATATCAGAGATCAGCGTCGCCGCGGCAAATACCACTACATTCATACTGGGAAGCAAGGTCGTGTCCTTCCTGTTCCTTGGCATAGCCTTCATTGCAATAGCCAGGCTTCTGGGCCCATCAGTTTATGGCATATATGTTATGGCAACTTTTGCAGCAGGAATCTTCGGCTCTGCGGGAAGCTTTGGAATAGGTACTACGCTCAACAAGTTCGGAGCCGAGCACAAGGGCAACGCCCAAAAGCTTTCCGAGCTGACTTCCAACGGCCTGTTCGCGCTTATGCTTTTCGGCCTCGTATTGTCTGCTGTGCTGTTTCTTTTGAGCGAGCCCATTGCCTTCTACACGTTGCACAACGCCGGCCTGGCATATGCATTCCGTGCCATATCAGTAACTGTCCTGATTTCAATGATGTTTGGCGCATCTTACGCCATACTGATAGGTGTTGGCAGGGGGCTTCAGGCGGCCATAGTCATAGTCGTAGAATCGGTATTCCAATCGGTAATAGGCATTTCGCTAGCGTTTATGCACTTCGGCGCTATTGCACCGATTATTGGATTGATCAGCGGGCTTGCTGCAGGACTGCTGTTGGGGCTGTATTATATATTCCACGGGAGCGGCATAAGGCTGATGATGCCGGAGTTCAATAAGATAAGGGGCATTCTTTCGTTTTCCACCCCTATCGCGTTGTCGAACATATTCAATGTCATAGTTAATAATCTATCGCTTTTTGTGCTTGGAATCTTTACCACTTCGTTTGTGATAGGGAATTTCGGAATTGCAACAAAGGTTAATTCCCTGTTCGATATCGTGCTGGGGTCCATAGGCGTATCGCTTTTGCCCGCGTTCACCACTGTGATGAAGCATAACAAGATAGCTGAGAGGACCGGGAGGTTTTACAGCTATTCGGTATATATCGCATTCCTACTAATGAGCCCCGTCATATTCCTGGTGGCATTTCTTGCAAAGCCGTTTTCGTATGTGGCATTCAGCTCGGCTTACAGCACAGCGCCAGAATACATATTGCTTATGAGCGTAGGCGTGCTCATATTCATAGCGGGATCCTACGCCAACAGCCTTCTAGTTAGTGTCGGCAAGGTCAAGGAGGTATTGAAGAACAACCTCATAGTTTCTGCTGTTGAAATGGTCCTGCTCGTCCTTCTTGTACCGGCCTTTAAGGGCATGGGGCTGGCGCTGCTGCTGTTCATAATATACCCGTTTCTGATCGACATCTTTTTCATAAGAAGCATAAGGCGCATCTTCAAGTTCAGCATGCATGTAAGAAAGGTTGCGATGATAATAGTTGCGAACCTGATAACTATGGTTTTTATTTACCCCCTCATACTTGTCTTTGGAGGCATGTATATCCCGTTGATAATAGTTTCTGCAGTAGTTGTAATAATAGTGTATCCGCAGATGGTCGCGCTGCTCGGCGGCATTAACAGAAGGGATATAAAGCTCATAGGTAATACGGTAGAGAAGGTGCCTGTGGCTGGCTGGCTTCTTGGAATTCTTCTACGTTATACTGACATCATGGCGCAGGATTAACAGTTTTGCCAAAATCCAGGGCGCTCTTCAATAATGCCATGAACAGTGGGGCAGGGTGCTCTGGCCTGGACTTGAGCTCGGGGTGGGCCTGTGTGCCTATCCCAAATGAACCTGGCCATTCTATCAGCTCTACTAGTTCGTTGTCCGGAGTGGTTCCGCTTATTATAAGACCGTTTTTTTCCAGCACTTCGCGGTAATTGTTGTTCAGTTCATACCTGTGCCTGTGCCTTTCGCTTATGTTTTTCTGCCCGTATGCAGAATAGGCGGAGGTGCCTTCCTTGAGCACCGCTTCCCAAGCCCCAAGGCGCATTGTTCCGCCTTTTCTATCTATTGATTTCTGGGTCTCCATTATCGATATTACAGGGTCCTTGCATTCTGGGTCGAATTCTGAGGAAGATGCATCTTTTATTCCGCAGACGTTCCTGGCGTACTCTATCGCCATAAGCTGCATGCCGTAGCATATCCCCAGATATGGCATTTTCTTGTTGCGAGCGTATTCTATGGCCTTTATCATGCCTTCTGTGCCCCTCTTGCCAAAGCCGCCAGGCACTATCATCCCTGAATTTCCTGAAAGCATCTTTTCTATTTCAGTTGAGCTTTTCCCTTCCAATTTTTCGCTTTCCACCCAGTTTATGCTTAGCTTTGCGCCGTGCCCCATTGCCGAATGCACAAGGGCCTCCTTCACGCTTGCGTAGGAGTCGTGGAGATTCATATATTTCCCCACTATTGCTATGCTTACGGCTTTTTGTGCAGAGCCGAGCGCATTTACCCTCGAAGTCCATTTGTCAAATTCATCTTTTCTCAGTTCGCGCTTTGGAAGCTTGAGCTGCTCTATTATCATCTTGTCAAGATTCTGCCTCATAAGCTCTGCAGGAACCTCATATATAGTGTCTATGTCATGATCGTCTATGATCCTTTCCGGCGGAAGGTTTGAAAACAGCGCTATTTTGCTCTTCGCCTGCATGGTCAGGGGTTTTGAAGACCTGCATATTATGAAGTGTGGCTGTATGCCGCTCTGCATAAGGCCTTTTATTGCGAGCTGGGTAGGTTTGGTCTTCTGTTCGCCCACGCTTTCCAGCTCCGGAACAAACGATACATCAACGAATACAACCGATTCGTTCAGGGCAAGCTGCCTCATGGCCTCTATGAAGTAGCTGTTTTCGATGTCTCCTACGGTGCCGCCCACTTCTATAATCATTATTTCGGCGTTTTTCTTTGAGGCTGCGCCTTTGACTTTCTCAAGAATCAGGTCCGTGAGGTTTGGCACCATCTGCACGTCCCTTCCGAGGTAGTCGCCCCTCCGCTCTTTTGCAATTATTTCGCTGAAAAGCTTGCCGCCGGTTATCGAAGAGCTCGTGTCCAAGTCCTTGTTAAGGAACCGCTCGTAGTTCCCGAAATCCATGTCGACCTCGCTTTTGTCATCCAGGACGAATACTTCTCCATGGCGGTATGGGTTCATGGTTCCGCAATCGTAATTCAGGTAGCCATCGAACTTCAGCGGCATTACGTCATAGCCGTACATGTCCAGTATCTTGGAGATAGAAGCAGATACTATGCCCTTGCCTATTCCGCTAAGAAGAGATCCGAATATGACTATATACTTGGCTTGCATATAGGTTATGGTACAATTAGATTAAAAAGTTTTTCGTTCCTCATTTCTTGTGTTTGCATGAGGGCTTTTGCATCGATAGAGCCGGACGAGGAATTGCTGTCGAAGGTTTACGGGCTTGTTGATTCCTCTGGACCAGATGGAATTAGGATTGTGGAAAAGGACAAACTGCATCTGACCCTGCTTTTTATGGGCAACGCACAGCGCGGTGGCCTTGAATCCCTTTCAAAAATGATCGAATTGGAGCACTTCGGCAAATTCAATATATGCTTTAGGGGGTTTGATGTTTTCACGCGTTCGAATCCAAGGGTGCTTTTTGCAAAAGTCGTGGAAGGCGCCACTGCACTCGGCGAGATTCATGACAGGCTGGCTTCCATGGCATCTGAATGCGGCATAGCGTTTGACGGAAAGCAATTTGCCCCGCATTTGACGGTGGGCAGGTTTGCTGGCAGGGTCGAAAAGGCGGAACTAGATAAGTTTATCGACTCTTTTGAGGATACCGCGCTTGGATGCTTTACATGCAGGGCCATAAAGCTTAAAAAAAGTGAATTCTTAGGAGGCAAATCGGTGTACTCTGACATTTACGTGAAGGACTTTGATGGCTAGCCTGGCCCTTTTATGGTACGTTCAAACTGCTCCAGGGTAGTTTTGTTTAGCAGCTCTCCGGGCCTATACAGCCTGTCGCCCAGCAGTATGTCGAAGCTCATCCCTACTTTTGAATCCAGGGCGATGTTTCTGGTCGCATTTCCGAAAAGATCAACTTCGAAGAGCGGGATTTTGTACTTCTTCTGCATATTCATCATCTCCCCGAGTATTTCGATATCCTGGTTGTTTTGCAATCCTATCAGCCTTGCTTCCAGATGCGGGCCGTGCAAAGATTTCAAGAAGGATGCTATCTTTGGCTTTAGGGGAAGCATCGTTTTGTACGCCCTGGCGCAGAAAAGGGCGGATGAGTTGACATCATATATCGAGAATATCAGGTCATAGGTGAGGTTCTGCGCAGATATGTATCTCTGGCTTGTCTCTCCGTAGACCGTTGATGCGGATTCGCCCACGTTTAGGTACTTTGAATCCTCGTTTGCGTCAATTTTGGACTTTGAGACATGCGGCCGCTCCTTGAATGCCAGGATGAGCTGCTTTTGCGCAACGGATTTGTCAGAGATTTTTGCAGAAAGAACATCCTCAAAGCTCAAGGTATCACCACATAAAGATTTATAGATATTTTGTAGTATAAAAATATATTATTACAGATAGTTTAATAAATGTGACAAGCATAAAGAAAATGCACTTTATTTTGCTTTCTTTTGCCGGCGCCTTTGATTGGCCTGCGATAAAATGTAAAACGCTATCGGGGTTCTTAAATGGAAATAGAAGTTCTGAGAGACGATGATAAGGTATTCGAATTCATGCTCAAGGGTGCTACTGCAAATTATGCAAATGCTCTTAGAAGGATTGCAATAAACGGCGTAAAGGCATTTGCGATAGACAAGGTAACCGTATACGAGAATACAAGCTCCATGTTCGACGAATACATAGCACACAGGATAGGCCTGGTCCCATTGATTACGCCGCATGGCTCTTTAGACAAAGACGAAATACTTTTTACGCTGGAAGCGGCCGGGCCCGGCACGGTTTATTCAAAGAGCCTTGAAAGCTCTGATAAGAGCGTGGTTGTAGCAAATCCGAATATACCGATTATAAAATTGGGCAGGGACCAGAAGATAAGAATCGAGGGCAAGGCAGTTATGGGCTCTGCATTGAAGCATGCGAAGTTCCAGCCCGGACTTGTAACATACGAAGCCACTGCAGACGATGAATTCAAGTTTTATGTTGAAACTTTTGGCCAGATGCCTCCCAGGGATATCATTATTAAAGCTTGCGACGCAATAAAGGAAAACATGAAGGAATTCTCCAAGGTATTGAAAAAGCTTGAATGATATGCGGAGGTGGCAGAGCATGGCCAAATGCGCAGGACTGAGGATCAATTTTTAATAATTTATTATTAAAATTGTTTAGAACTCCTGTGTCTTTAGGGACTGCGTGAGTTCAAATCTCACCCTCCGCAATAAGTGATAATAATGAAGACAAATGCTGAAAACAACCAGATAAAGGAATGGATTGGCCTTTTGAAGAGCGAGAGAAGCAAGAACAGGGACAGGAAGCTCTACGGTAAGCTGATCAAGATGGTTGACACGCCGAAGAGGAAGAGGCACGTAGTGGACCTCTACAAGATAAATGAAAATTCAAATGAAGGCGACGTGGTAATAGTTCCCGGAAAGGTCCTGTCAAAGGGCAGCATAGACCACAAGATAAGCTTGTCTGCAATCTGGTATTCGCAAAGCGCAAAAAAAACGCTTGAAAAGGCCAATTGCAGCATATTGCCGTTTTCCGAGGCACTGAAGCAGAAGAGGATAAGGATTGTTATATAGGCGCATAGGTATGAAATCTAAAAATGGAACTGAACGTGGCAAGGATTCCGAAAAGCGGGTTTTTGACGCAAAAAACATAGTTCTTGGCAGGCTGGCCAGCATGGTGGCCAAGGAACTGCTTAACGGCAAGGACGTTTATATAGTAAATGCAGAATCCGCAGTCATAAGCGGCAGCAAGAAGGTCATAAAGGAGAAATATAAGACAAGGCTTGATCTCCAGGAAAAGGAGAACCCAGAGCACTCGCCTTACTGGTCCAGAAGACCGGACATGCTTGTAAAGCGCGTTGTCAGGGGCATGCTTCCATACAGAATGCCCAGGGGCAAGGAGGCGTTTAGGAGGCTTAAGGTGTTTATGGGCGTTCCGGAGGAGCTTAAAGGGGTAAAACCAGTAGATTTAAATATTAAGGACCCGAAGAGTATTTACTCTGGATACATAACCGTGGCAGAGCTTTCCAGACTGCTTGGCTACGATAGGTTTGAGAAGTATTAAAGATGATTTTTATGGCAGCAGAAGCCGCAGAAGAAACAAAAGTTAAGGTTAATGAGCCACAGAAGGCACAGCCGAAAAGGTCTAGCAGGGGAGCCAAGAAGAAGAAGGATGAAAAAGTCGTATTCAAGAAGAGCAAGCGCAAAAACTGCATTGCCAGGGGATCTGGCAAACCTGGAAGCGGCACTATAAGGGTCAATGGCGAACTTATTGAAATAATTGAGCCAAGGGAACTTAGGGAGGAGATGCTGAAGCCCGTTCACATTTCGGATATAACTAGGTCGGTTACAAACGGCATAGATATCGATATCAACGTGCATGGCGGCGGAGTCAGCTCTAGGGCGCAGGCCGTTGCAGGCGTAATTGCAAGGATAATATCGGACTTCGCTGAAAGCGATACCGTCAGAAAGGAGATTATTAGGTACGACAGGACGCTGCTTATAGACGATCCGAGAAGGGTCGAGTCGAAGAAGTTCCTGGGAACCAAGGCGAGAGCCAGATTCCAGACGTCATATAGATAGGCGTTTAAGATTTGTAGATGATAAAAATGATGATGCCAGTGAGGTGCTTCACATGCGGCGCAGTTGTTGCCGACAAATGGGAAGAGTACAACAGCAGGGTAAACAAGAACGGCGAAGACGCAAGCAAGGTCCTCGACGAGCTTGGATTCAAGAGATACTGCTGCAGAAGGATGTTCATAAGCAATGTAGAGCTTATAGATGAATTTGTAAATATGGGAAGGAAATAAGCAATTCGAAGTGGCGTTAAGTATGGGGCCGTCTGCTAGCTTGGTAGGCTTCCAGCTTGGGGTGCTGGCGACCCGAGAAAAAAATTCGGGAATTCAAAAGCGCTCTTTGCATGTGCTGAAAATCTCGGCGGCCCCAAAGGTGTTTAAATGAGCGAAGAAGCATTTATGGCAAACCAGAACGATTACCTAGAGGCAGGAATACACATCGCGACAAAAGTAAAGACCCCAGGAATGAAGAAATTCATATACAAGGTTAGGGATGATGGGCTTTACCTGCTGGACCTCAAAACCATAGATTCAAGGATCAATGTAGCGGCCGGCATGGTGGCCAGGTATGATCCGAAGGACATAATAGTAACCGCGTCCAGGATTTACGCCATTCCCGCAGCGGAAAAGTTCGCGGAAGCCATAAACGCGAAGTTCATACGCGGAAGGGTCACCCCGGGCATATTCACAAATCCGCTCAGGGAGAATTTCACTGAGCCCAAGCTCATATTCATAAGCGATTCTAGAAACGAGAAGCAGGCGGTAAAGGAGGCCAGCAAGATAGGGATACCGATAATAGCGCTTTCCGACACCGACAATATAACCAAGTTCATAGACCTCATAGTGCCGGTGAACAACAGGGGGAGAAGGTCGCTAGCTTTCGTTTACTACCTTCTTGCAAGGGAAGTGCTTAAGAAGAGGGGAACCATAAAGTCAAATGAGGAATTCGCCTACAAGGTGGATGACTTCGAAGCAAAGGTCGAGATGAAGCAGCAGGTGCAATAGCCTTCGCATGGCAGGACTGCTGGGCTGATTTTTATTTTATATAGCCACATAGAACAGCGCAGCTGCCAGATACGTCAGAAGGGCAACAGACATGGCGCCCAGGCTCGCATTTCGGATTATGGAATACGCGTTGGACTTTGCGCTTTGGCCGTTATAGATTCCGAGCACAGCAACATATGCTAGTGCTATGTCTACCGCAGCTATCGGAATTAGGTATACGGCATTGCCCTGAAACGGCCTATAAAGAAAGAACATCGCAATGCTTATGGCTATAGCTTCAAAATAGAGCACGGCAGCTATCGCCCCCGAGTTTCGCGGCTTGAGGTAGTAAACCACGTTTTTTATGTTTCTTCCCTTTATGTCACCGGAATAATCGCGCATCATCCCGTGGATTTCCCTTGCCAGCCCGCTTAGGAATATTACAAATGATATCAGTATTATGTTGGTATTGAACGAGTCTGCTACTATGAAGTTGCCGTATATGAACGGTATCACCATGGTAAATGCTATGTAAAGGTTACCGACAAGAAGCACCTCCTTGAGCCTGTAGCTATAGAGTATTGCAAGTGCTGCAAAGGCTACTACTATGGTAAATGCGTATGCGTTAATAAAGACGCTCGGCAGTATCCCGATAATGAAGCACAATATTATTACATACATGGCGCCCTTTTTTGAAATCTTTTTTGACACGAGAGGGCGATCGTACCTTTTGTTGAACCTGTCCACCTTTATGTCGAAATAGTCGTTAACCGCAAAGGCGCCCATGCTTACGAATATTGGAGGAATGAGCGCAAGTACAAATATTCCTGGTGAAGGAAGCGCGCCTGCAATCAGCTCTGCCGCCACGACGGCTATTGCTAGCATGACGCTGTGCTCTATGCGCGTGAGCTTCAATACTGCAGATAAGCTTGCCATTTGCATCAGAGGTATTAATAAATATTAAAATTTAATAAAGGATAATGGATTTTGTATTTGTGGGTCTGTGGCGCAACTTGGACAGCGCGTTCGGCTTCGGACCGAATGGTTGCGGGTTCAAAATGCGGCTTTGCGCATGAAAATCCCGCCAGATCCGCATTCATTTTTTCCTTTCATTCAGTAAAGTACGAGATTTTCGTCTGCTTTATGCTGTTCATGGTGCTCCAATGCTCGCGCACATGCGATAGGAGTGCGGAATTGGTCAGGTTGCCACGCACGGCGTCTATCGTCTTTGAATCCGAGGGGTATCCGGAGCCTATCCTTATCCGAAGGTTCTTCTCTAATTTTTTTACCTCGCGGTCGCGCACCACCTTGGCTATTATGCTGGCCGCCGATACAACGGGGTACTTTGAGTCTGCCTTGTGCTCGGCTATTACCTTTGTAAATTTTACGCCCTTCTGGGCCTTCTGCTTGAGGCCGATTACCTTTAGTGGTTTGCCGGAGGACATCTTGAACCTTATGCCGAACTTTTCCTGTATTACGTCTGGCGAATCCAGGTACACGGTGCCTATGTCCTCATTTAGCTGGTCGAAGAGCTTGGCGAAGTGTATTGCTTCAAGTTCGTTTAGCGATATTTTGTTGGACATGGCCTGGTTTATTTCGGCTGGCGTTATCCTGTCAACGGCTATGGCATTTGATATTGCATTTATGGATTTGAAAAGTAGTTCGCGGCGCTTACGCGAAAGCATTTTTGAATCCCGCACGCCTATTTCGGCGAACTTGCGCTCGTTTGATTTCTTTACGGCTACCAACGCTATAACAAGCGGGCCGATTAGCGCACCCCTGCCGGCTTCATCTCCGCCACAGATTATTATTTAACCACCCACGCAAAAGATACGCGCAGGACCGCGTCAAATTAGCTTTCTGTCCACAACTATATAGTCATTGACAGCGTGTATGGCATTGTAGGGTATCTTCATTTGCCCGGCATCGACCTTCATTTTTGAAAACAGGTTGCTGTCAGGGTTGGGCTCTATGATGAAGGCATTTATCTTTCCAGTTAGTGGATTGATCTCTGCATCTAGGAATCTGCCTACATCAAAACCATCGTTGGTTATCACTTTCTTGTTCACTAGTTGCCTTCCTATTATGAATTTTACCATTTTTTCACCTTCGGACCGAGTATTCTCAATACTATTTATTTATAGAGTATTTAAATAGTTTTATGTTTTTAAACCTTTTATGGCAGTGAACCGCCGCAATGCTTAAATTTCTGTCAGAATAGAAAAATTTGGTGCAACGATGCAAGATTCGCAGGCCCCTGATTCTGGGATAATACTCAAGGATAAACAGGCAAAGATACTGCTTTACCTTAGGGACAACGCCGACAGTTCGTACATAAGCAATCTGGCGGAGTATGCCAATGCCACCTATGTGCACACTTGCAACTTTATAAACACTTGTGAGCAGCTAGGCATAGTAAAGAGCGAGAGGCACGGAAAGATAAAGCAGATAAGACTGACGGACAAAGGCATACAGATAGCAAATCTCATAGCCAATATGTATTCCTGGCTGCAGAGTGCGAAGCAGATGGCTGGGCAGGCAGCTGACGAGCAGCAGAAGCCTGCTGCCGAGACAAAGCTATAGGCGCACTATTGGCTGGAGCTGCGGCAACCCTATTTTCTTCAGTGTTGCATCCGGTTCCGCATAGTAGTCCCTTACTATTTCGCTTATGCTCCTTATGTCACGCTTGCCAATCCTGTTGAGCTGGGCCAGTATAGCAGCCCTAACGTTCTCCTCCGCCAGTATGTCTGATGGCGGGACGCCCATTATTCCGGAAAGGAGGTCTCTGTACTGCACGCTGGGTAGGATCGGGGAAGCCTTGTGGGTCTTGTAGTCGAATTTGTAAAGGTCTGAAAGCAGTATTTGCGTCTCTATGCCGGTTATTTCCGATATCTGTATCACCTTTCTGTGGGGCTTTCCATTTTCCCATACGTTTGACACGACCATGAGCGCGTCTATGACAGGTATTATGTCCTTTGGAACATTCATTGGCGAATGCTCCAACCTGTTTATTATGTCTCTGGTAGAAGACGAGTGGATTGTACCGAGTGCTATCTTTCCGATGTTCATTGCGGTTATCATGTCGTTTGCTTCCTCGCCCCTTACCTCTCCTATTATGACGAGGTCCGGCCTCATTCTGAGGGAGTTCTTTACCAGCTCTACCATCGGCATCTCGTTGTTTGTTTCCAGGCTTACCGCATTTTCCTGCATGCTCATGTCGAGTTCTCTCGTTTCCTCTATCGCTATTATCCTCTGCTCGGGCCTGGTAAACGAAAGCAGTGAGTTGAGCAGGGTTGTTTTTCCGGCTGCAGGCATCCCGCCGATGAGTATGTTGGCGGGCCTGACTCTGAATCCGTCCATGTAAAGCCAGAGCCTTGCAGCTATAGAATAATCAAATGTCCCCGAGTTTACAAGGTCTATTACGCTAAGGGTCTGCTTTTTGAAGTTTCTTATAGTTATATCGTAGCCCTCTGGAGAGTATATGACGTTGGACCTGCTTCCGGTCGGAAGGTGTATGTCTTGTATGTTACCTCCAGCGGCCTGATTTGTAGTGTAGAGCTTCATCTTCTTTACGAATCTCGCCAGTTGTTCCCTATCCTCAAATCCGCTTTCAAGCTTCTTCTGGCCGACCTTGGAATCGTACACGAATATGTTCTTGGTGTTGTTTATCATTATGTCCTCTACGTCCTGGTTTATGAGCTGTGGCGTTATTGGGGATAGATCATTCATGTCCTTGTATATCTCACCTATTTGCTCGTCGGATATGTCTGCATTTATGCTCTTGGCCACATTTGTGACCAGTTCCATCCTCTTATCATCCTTGACAACGCTTATAAACTTCCCGATAAGCTTGTCCAGTATTTGATCTTCTATATCCAACAGCGCACTATCCATAAAAAACCCTCGTCTTCAGTATATGGATGGCAGGATAAAAATATATAAGAATAAGTAAAAATTCTTTGCTTTGTTTCTCAGTTGTTTAGCAACGAATCGATTATGAAGTCGTTGCTGTATTTGGATAGCGCGTCGTAAGACTCGCCGCTCCCCAGGAGAAGAACCGGTATTCCGGTAGTGTCGGCTATCGATATTACACTCCCGCCCTTGGCATCGCAGTCTATCTTGGTTAATATTATTCCGTCGATTTTTATTGCTTTTGAAAGCTCTTTTATTTGCTCGGCTATTATGCTGCCCGCCGTGCTTTCCCCTACAAATACGGTTATGTCCGGCCGCACCACCCGGACAATCTTCTGCATTTCTGATAAAAGATTCTTGTTTGTCTCCTGCCGCCCAGCTGTGTCTATAAGCACTGCTGGCATGCCATGCGATCTTGCATAGTTTATAGCGTCGAACGCCACGCTTGCAGGATCTGCCCCGTAGCCGCTTTTTATTACTTCTGCGCCGACGGCTTTTGCATGGAATTCCGTCTGTTCTATGGCCGCGGCCCTGAACGTGTCACTTGCGCTTATTACGGTTGGAATGCTCATTTTATTCAGCCTGTAAGCAATCTTTGCTATTGTGGTAGTTTTACCGGTGCCGTTTGGCCCAAGAAACAGGATTTTTACGGGTATGCTGCCTTCCTCGGCCCTTTTCAGCACGTAATTGAACAGGTCTATTCCAGAATTGTTTATTTTGAGAACTTCTAGGAGGGCTGCCCTGACATTCTCTCTGAGTTGCGACCCTATGTTCTTAGAATCGTATTTTGACTCGCGCATTGACTGCGAAAGTTTTGATATGAATTCCTCGGTGGTCTTGTATGAGACGTCTGATTGCAGCATCGAAACCCTGAGATCTTCGGTGAAATTTTCTATATCCGAGTCGCTGAGCTTTATGCTTTTCAGGAACACGCCCTTTATTTTTGTAGGTATTGAGAGATTTACCTCGTTGCCTTTTTGCTTGCCTGCAGGGGTGGGGGTCTCTGGTTTTTCTTCGGGATTCGGCGCCTTTGGCTGTAGTTGCGGCACTTCGGGTTTGTGTTCTTCTTGGGGTGCAGTTGACGGTTGCTGCAGTTGAGGCTCTTCTGATTCCTCCTTTTCAGTGAAATTGTGTATGATTCCAGACAGCTTCTTTTTTAGTTCATCAAACATGGTAACATCCCTCACCCGTAAAAGGTGTGGGCTTCCTCTTCAACATACAATCTCTGGGCCCTTAACTCGGCTATTGATTGCTAAGTTGCTCTAACCTGTAATTGAGATCGAGGATTGCGCTCTCTAGTTCGCCTTTGTTCTTGGAAAGCTCAGTTATGTACTTGCTCTCCTTTTCTATCATGCGCGAAACGAAGGATTTTGCCTCTTCCACAGTTTCTTCAATCATGTAGCCGGCGCCTATGTTTATTATTATTTTGTCCCCTGCCTCAACCTTTCCGTAGAGGTATGAGGAATTGCTTATCGGTGCCAGTATGCTGTGGCCGTTTATTGAGTCCATATTTTCAAGCGTGACCTTTGTCGTGTTCAAATCGTTGAGCATGTCCATGCTTGCTTCTATGGCCTTTGTTGTAAGCAGGTACTGGTTCTGGTAGACTTGCCGTATGTAGTTGAGGGTAAATATGGACTCGCTTTTTTCTTTGTCTGGAACGTTCTCTGCCATTTTCAAACACCCTGTTCTGGTTTGCCCTTAGATTTTACCTTTATTCTAATTTCTTTATATTGCTTATTTCTATTTCGCTCTTTTTAAGCCCTTGCTTGCTACCCAGCTTTATCAGCGCAATGCTTTTTGCGTGCGCCTCGTTCTCCGCGCTGATTTCCATGCTGAAGGCGGCATGGCCGCGCTTTATGAAACCGCTTATGTTGTATTTCATGTATATCACACTCTTATTCTATATGCAAAGCGTCAATAATCCTTCCGAATTCGTATCCTGTGGCGGTCTCGCCAACGATTGCCCCTTTTGAGTTTGCGACAGTTGATATCCCTATGCTTAGGGAACCCATGTTTGATGTGGTCCTTACAGAATCGAAGCCGAACATTTCGTCGAGTCTTTCCTTCTCTTCGTCAGAGCACCTGTTATTTACTACAAGGCCTTTATTTGTAAGTATGTTGTTTGCTCCTGGCGTTTTGAATCCGCCAATTTCAATCGGAATAGTTTCTACGCCCAGAGTGTCGCTTATCCTCCTTATCTCTGAATTCGAGTATTCTGGATTTACTATAGCAAACTTGTCATTTGCGAGAAGATTATTGCCTATTGCGTTGAGGCTGCTGTCAAGCACCGCTATATTTATGCCGAGGTTCTTGGATTTTAGGAGCTCCAGCTCTGATTCTGTAATTATGGATGAGAGCACAATGCCGTTCGAATTTGCCCTAGAGAATATTCCTATCAGGTCTGAGCCGAATACTGACAGATTTACCGTATTTACCCCCAGGATTTCGCTTATGAGGTCCGTGCTTTTTTGGGTAGTTGCATTCCCTACAAACGCATAATCGTCAGTTGCGGTTACGAAAGCCCCGACATAGTCGCTGCCATTTATTCTTAACTTTGCTGCACCCATCAGTAACACCGTTGCTAAATCTGAATCAGGACCGGCTTATGTCGGTCATTTGGGCTTATTTTCGGCGCCATTTTCCTTTGCCTTGGGCGCGTCCTGCTTTTTCGGTTTATTGACGGGGGCCTCCTTTGCCTTTTTCTTGTCGTTCTTCTCCTCCTTCTTTGTCTTTTCCGGCTGCGCAGCGCTCTTGTCGGATAACGGTTTTACTTTGGCTATCCCGTTATCCATCGTAACGGTTACCTTTATAGGAAGCATGCTCCTGTAGTGGCTTTTGAATATTAGGATGTTCAGCGACGGATCCAGCTTTACCTTGTCCAAGTCGGTTTTTGTGTAATGGGCGACAGCCTCGCGTATGAATGCAGAGGCCTTCCTGTGCCTTTTCACCCTTGGTTGGGACACTAAGTATTTTCTTATGTTTATTGTGAGCAATTTTTCTGGCATAATTTCACTTCTTGTTCTTTATCTTCGTATGGCGCCAGTTTCTGGTGAACTGGTTGTATTCTATGCCCTTGTGCGTTCTCAGCACGGCAAGCAGCGGTATCCTTCTTGCCTTCTTTAAGTGCTTGCCTAATTTCAACTTGTCTTCGAAAGTTTTTTTTGACATTAAAAACACCTATTTGTGCTTAAATTCTATGTGCGTTTCCGGGCGGCGGTTTATTTTGCTGAGCAATGCGAGAAGGTTGCGCTCGGACATCTTGCCCATTATCTGGTTTGACTGCACCAGCGTCACGATCATGTTCACGAGCTGCATATAGAGCTCGTTGTTTGACACCTTTATGTTCATCAGGCGTTCATAGGCACTGGGTTCAAGTAGCTGATGCATTAGCTGCCTTATCTGGCGCTCCTGCTCCATCTCCTTGTACATTCTGTTTAATTCCTTCTTGATCTCCTTGTCTTCCTCTTCTGCCATGATGAACATCCTGCGGTGTGGTTAAGCACCTTTGCTCTTTATTATTTCGTTGCTGATTTTGTCCATGAACGACTTGCCTTCTGGGGTTATCACGCGGCCGGCCTTTGTCTTCTTTATGAACTTTATGGATTCAAGCGCCTGGAACGAGTCGCGTATTATGCTGCCTCCGGCCTTGACATGGTGCTTCCTGTGCACCACAGACTCCTTTCTGTTTCCATACTTGGTGCGTAGCCTTGAGACTCCAACAGGGCCGTTGACATACACTTGGCGCAGTATCGAAGCGTTGCGCACATACCAGAAATCCTGGCTTTCCGGAGGCCTGTCCCTGCCGGCACCGGACTTTACATAGTTTATGTACTCCGGCTTCTTTATCTTATCCTTAAGCCGTTCCGCTGCAAGTGCTATGAGTTCAGATGCTTTGACATCATATGGGTTAGCCACGACTATCACGCTTTCATTTCAGGTATGCATGTATATTTAAACAAAATCTTTATAAAAAGCTTAGTTTAAAGTAGTAGTATAATATTCAAAAACTATTTAACTCTTGCGCAGCTTTTCATTTTGCGAGGCCGGATGCAATGGATGGCAATTCCTTGCAGTATTGCATTGCTGGGTTGATTTTATTATGAGATTACGCATATATAACACGCTTTCTAGGTCTTTGGAGGAGTTTACGCCAAGGGTTGCGGGCAAGGTGGATATGTTCGTATGCGGGCAGACCCCGTACGATGACGCGCACCTGGGACACGCGCGCAACTACATAGTGTTCGATGTCGTGGTAAGGTGGCTAAGGCATCTCGGCTACGACGTCAGATATATACAGAATATAACAGACATAGAGGATAAAATAATAAACAGGGCGAAGGAGAGGGGCATTACTGCCGAGGAGCTTGAAAGGCACTATGAAAAAAGGTTTTTGGAGGACATGGAGGCAATCGGGGTGAAAAAGAATGTTACCCAGTATCTGAGGTCGCATGATTACATAGACACCATGGTGATGCAGATACAGATGCTGCTGGATGGAGGCTACGCCTACAGGATAGATTCAGACATATACTATGATGTGGACAAGTTTGCTGATTATACAAAGCTGTCCGGCATGAAACTTGAACAGCTGAAAGAGCATAGGATAGAACCAAGAGAGGGCAAAAGGAACGTGTATGATTTTGCACTTTGGAAGGGATCTAAACCTGGCGAGCCAAGCTGGAGGATTAAGCTCAAAATAGGCGGCAGGGAGGTTGAATTCGACGGCAGGCCAGGATGGCACATTGAGGATACAGCTATGACATACGCGGTTTTTGGCCCGCAGTACGATATACACGGCGGGGCAAGCGAGCTTATTTTTCCGCACCACTCAAACGAGATAGCGCAGGCGGAGGCGGCATTCGGGAAGGTGCCTTTCGTGAGGTATTGGATGCATGCAGGAGTATTGAATGTCAACAACGTCAAAATGAGCAAGAGCTTGAAGAACTTCATAACAATAAGGGAGATTTTGGGCAAATACGATGCCGAGGCGCTCAGACTGCTTATGGTTTCTACCCACTACAGGAAAGAGATAAACTATACCGAGCGCCTGATCAAGGATGCGCAGGAGAAGCTGGATTACATGTATAACTCGATGGGCGTTCTTTATAA
>JAMCZL010000043.1:24331-33770 GCA_023485745.1 Candidatus Martarchaeota archaeon
ACTATTGCGAATGCCCCTATTATCATGAATGCGTGTGCCACAATCTGGAATATTACCGCAGTAATGCCTAGCGCAGAGACTGCGGCTATTCCCACGGCTATGTACCCGGCCTGGGATATTGATGAGTATGCGAACATCTTTTTTATGTTGCGCTGCGCCATTGCCACAAGGTTCCCGAAAAACATAGTAAATATCGCAAGTATCTCGAAAATGTATGATATCTGGCTGTGGTATGCGGCAAACACTATGAATAGCACTTCGAGGGTCGCGACAAAGGCAACCTTCTTGTTTATTCCAGCTATAAAGGCCGTGACGTAGCCCGGGGAACCCGAATACACGTCTGACACCCATAGGTTGAACGGGAAAAACGCGGCTTCGACGGCAAACGCAGCTATGAAGAGCGCCATCGAGAGCAGCACCAGGTAGTTTCCGCTTATGTGCAGGCTTGCGGAGGCGAGCGCTAGACTGAAGGTTGCATCGTAGGGGAATATCAGGGCGATCGCGAAGGACATCACGGCTATTGATATCGCGCTCAGCAGGAAAAGCTTGGCAGCCGCCTCCGTGCGGTGGAATCCGTTGAGCGCAACCATAAGTATTGTTGGCACCGCAACCAATTCCGACGCCAGCAGTATTGATATGAGCGAATTTGCCATGGCTATTATGAATATGCCGACCGCCGAGAAGGACAGCAGGAGCGCCAGCGCATTGAATTCTGCCTTATCGTCGTAGAATAGCACGAGTATGAGTATTAATGCGGCGGAGAAGAACGACAGCATTAGCATGGAGAACGGGTATACGTGAAGCACCTCCAATAGTGTGGTATTGACCGATGCCGAGAGCAGATATGCGGAGATTATCGATATTGCGGCTAGGACCACAGACATCGAGGCCAGGGTAAACCTGCTTTTCCTGTGGAAAATCGAGATTATGCCTAGGAAGGCCAGCCCGGCTATCAGCGCAGGCAAGAAAAACAGTATTTGACTTGTTGCCATCGAGATGACCTTTGCACAATTTTTTACATAATTTAAATCCTAAATATTATAAACGGGAATATCCCGAACACAAACGCTGCTACTAGGAGTATGGCGTACCCGAGCTTTTCGGATCTCGGCAGCACGTGCACCACATTGGACCTTTCCCTGTTTGATAGAATGGATTTGTTAACTGCGAAGTACATGTACGCTCCAAGCAGCATTACAGCCGCAAGGGGCAGCACTCCGTAATACCCGAAACGCTGCTCGGCGCCTATGAAAAGCAGCAGATCTGCTATAAAGCCGGAGGTCAGAGGCACTCCGGTCATCGCCAGTATTCCGGCTACGAATGCATATGCGGATGATGCTGCGCCGCTTACTACGCCGCGGAGGCTCCTTATGTCCCTGTCCCCGAATATGTAGTGCATTGAGCCGACCACTAGGAAAAGCAGTGCTATTGTGACGCCGTGAGAAAGCATGAGGTAGAGCGCGCCGTTTGTCCCGAACGTGTTTAGCGCGCTTATGCCAAGCATGACTATGCCCATCTCGACTATGGTGGAGTATGCTACGATCCTCTTCATGTCGTTCTGCCGCATAAGCACGAAGATCGAGTAAAATATGGAGATTACTGCAAGCCCTGCAACATAGATGTAGGCGGACTGCGCTATGGGGAGCATTTCAAACAGCAGAAGCATCCCGAATCCGCCGAATTTTGTCAGCACCCCGGAAAGCAGCATCGAACCCTGGGTTGACGCCTCCGAATGGGCGTCCGGAAGCCAGAAGTGCGTAGGGAACAGCGGCATGTTGACCATGAATGCAAGGAACAGCAGCACGAAGATTATTTCCTGGATGGATACTGGCAGGGACGCAGCGGTCTGCGTTATGGTGGCGATGTTAAGGGAGTGCCCCGGGGTGTAGAAATAAAGCACGATTATGCCGAGCAGCAGCATCATGCTCGCGAATATTTCGAATATGAGGAATTCCATTGATGCTATCTTCCTATTTGCCGACCCGAGTATGTTTATCATGAAGAACATCGCGATTACGCCTATGTCCCAGAATATGAAGAACATGAAAAGGTTGGCTGAGGTAAACAGCCCTGCGGCTGCAATCTGGAAAAGCAGTATCAGTGAACTGGAAAGCCTTGTCCTGTCCCTTTCAGGATTGCCTGCCACAGACGTCGCAAGCAGCACTATTGAGGACATTATCAGCAGCACTATGGCTATGAAATTTATCCTGAAGCTCAGGCCTATTCCAAGGGACGGTATGTATGAGAACTTCTCGATTATGTTTATCGACGACGAGGTAAAGGCGTTGTAGGTTATGTACGCGGTTATAAGAAAGCCTATAAGCGTGGAGGCGATGGAGATCGGCCTGCTGGCGCGGGGGCCAGAAAGCAGCGCTGCCACCAGGGCTATTGACGGGACTATTATCAGCAGTATTATCGGGAACATCTATATCGCCAAGAACAGCACCAGCAGTATTAGACCGATTATGAATGCCATGAGGTATCTGTTTACCTGGCCGTTGACCGACAGGCGTATGCCATCGTCTATTCCGAGGAGGCCGCGTGCGCCGGCCTTTATTACGCTGTATATTGAAAAGTCAGCCCTGTAAAATCCGCGCGCGACGGCCATTGCGGCTGCCACAACATAGTCGTAGAACCTGTTCACTGCCGGGCTGTTGTACAGCAGGTAGCGCAGAGGTGTCTTGGATGGAAGCCTTGAAGCATTGCCTTTGCGGAAAAGGTAGTATGCGAAATAGAGGCCCAGGGCCACGAGGACCGTTTCTATCGCCGCGTCAAGCACCCCTATCCTTAGGCCATACGGTATTTGGACATATTGCGTAGGCACTATGAAAGAGGGTAGCATGAAATAGGCTGCTGATCCGATGAAAACCAACGCGGCCAGGACCACGGCTGGAGCCAGCATGGTCTTTGGAAGATGGGAGTACCTTTCTCCGAGCGCGAAGTCCTTGCTTTGCGCTGGCTTCCTTGCCGGGATGAATAGCCACCTGAATATGTATAGGCTGCTGGCCAGCTCTATTATTGATATCACAGCATATACCACAAAATTGTTTGCTGCGCTGGTGTCTATCGCAACCTTGCCGAAGAATCCGCTGAGCGGAAATACGCCTGCCAGGGATATCGCGCCTATGGCGGCAGTCGCAAGAAGCAGCTTGTTCTTGTAGCTTCCGTATATTTTGTATATGTCCTCCTCGCCGTTGTTCGCTTTCATCATGGACCCTGCGCTCATGAAAAGCAGCGCCTTGTAAAAGGCCTGCACTATAAAGAATAGCATTGCCGCAAGTATCGCGTTCAGGCCCAGGGCCACGAACATCAGGGCAAGGTCTTCTATTGTTGAGTAGGCGAGTATCTTCTTTATGTGGTGGGAGGTAAGCGCATTTGCAGCCCCTATTGCAGCAGTAACCAAGCCAACCGAAACAAGAACCCAGAGCAGCCCCGCATGTGCGAACAGCGGAAGCAGCACCGCTATCAGGAACACGCCCGCCTTGACCATTGTAGACGAATGCAGAAATGCGGATACGGGCGTTGGGCCTTCCATGGCGTCGGAAAGCCATTCGTGGAACGGGAACTGCGCGGATTTGGTGAACGCGGCTATCAGTATGAGAATCAGTGCGAACGGAAGCGCCGCGCCAGAAGGCGCTGACAGTATCGCGTAGATGTTCATTGTATGGTATGCGTTCCACAATATCACTATCGCGGCAAGCAGCGCCACGTCGCCTATCAGTATCGTGGTTATGGCTTTCCTTGCTGCGCCGGGGGCGTTGGGCTTGTGATACCAAAAGCCTATAAGCAGGTAGCTTGTTATTCCAAGCATTTCCCATGCCAGGAATACCAGTATTAAATTCGCGGCCACTGAAAAAAGCATCATGGACGATGCGAATACTAGCATTTCGAAGTAGTATCTTGGCTGCTCGCTCAGCACGTCCATGAATCCTATTGAGTATGTGAGTATCAGCGGCGTTATTATTCCGACGAGCAGGAGCAGCATTTTATTCAGGGCGAAAGTCGAAGTCGCTATGCTGAACGTGAATCCGCCTACCGCAAACCATGGCATGCTGGACATGCCTTCAGGCACGTAAAGGAATATGTAGGCTATGACCAGAAGCGAGAGTAGGCTGGCCGCCAGCGAAGCGTATCCCATGTACCTGTAGCCCTTCCTCATCGGAAATATTGCCAATGCGGTTATGACCAGGGGGACTATAGGTAGTATTTCTAGTAGCATCTGATCATTCCTTTATCCTTGAAAGCTTTGTTACGTCAAGGCTGACATCGGCCCTAACCATGTACCTGTAGAATATCACCAGCAGTATTGCCTCGCTTGCTGCGATGGCCCATATGGCGAATAGGAAAGGCAGTATTGAGCTGCTGCCAACGAAATAAAAGTAGAACACTGTCCCGAGCAGGGCTGACGCCACGAGCACCACCTCTACCGCAAACACCATTATTACCATGTGCCTGCTTGTTGCTATGCCTGCTGCGCCTATTGAGAATATTGCAAATGCAAATAGTATCGGGTATATCGGGATCATTTTTTGGCACCTATTCTCTTGAGCAGCAGGAGCGACCCTATCGAAGTTGTGAAAACCATGAACGCAGCGAGGTAGTATATGGCCACATATGGGACTATGCCTCCGGATATTGCTGCGCCAGTGAAGTAGTTTTGCTGAGCGGAAACTAAGGTAGTGCCAATTAGCGGATAGGACATCGCAATGAAAATTACTACAGAGAGTATGGCAAGCAGCAGCCTGTTCGAATGCCTGAAGTTAGACAGCCCGTAGGAGGCTACGCCAAGTATCAGATATGTAGATATGCCCCCTATCAGTATGAAAAGTTGTATTATAGCCAGCAGGGGCTGGCCAACCACCACAAATGCTATGGAGTTGAAGAGAAATGCGAAGGCAAGCGCTATTCCAGAGTGGAATATATCCTTGAATACGAATATTGAGAATATCGCTATGAAATCCAGTATCGCAACTATTCCGAGTAATGCAGTTTCCAGCATGCAAACACTATTTACTTCAGGTCTTCAGGCCTTTTTATGTAGTCGCGCCTGTCATAAGCCTCGAAGCTGTAGTCCTTTGTAAGTATAAGGCATTTTGTTGGGCATACTTCCTCGCACAGCGCGCAGAACAGGCACCTCTCCAGGTTTATGAGAGGCATTTTCTTTGTGCCTTTGTCTAAGGTTTCCGTGTCGACCATGTCTATGGTCTGATTTGGGCATATCCTTGCGCACGCAGCGCAGCTTATGCACGTTTTCATGTCTAGCTTGTGGATTCCCCGGTAGTTGTCGGTGAGGTTTTCCCTGTTCTCCGGAAATTCCAGAGTAGAGGGGGGTTTCAGGACCTCCTTGGCAACGTTTATCAGGGGCTTTACTATCATCTGTTCACCTTATGAATAATGCAAATGTAACAATTAAATTAATGATTGACAGGGGCAGCAGATAGAGCCATCCGAACCTCAGCAGCCGGTTTATTTTCATCCTGACAACCGTAACGCGTATTATCACGATCGCTATTGAAAGTATTATTATCTTGATGAGTATCCAGGCGAAAGGCGGAAGCACAGGACCGCCCCAGCCACCGAAGAACAGCACCGCTATAAGCAGGGTTCCGACGAATATCCTTGTGTAGTCCAGGAACAGCGCGAGGCCGTAGTATGGCGCGCTGACGTCTGTAAGCCATCCTGCTATCAGCTCGCTGTCGGCTTCCCTTAGGTCGAACGGGGGCCTTTCCATCTCCGCGAGCATTACTATGAAGAAGACTATGAACCCTATGGGCATGAGTGCTACGTACCAGATGCTTGACTGGTTGTTAACTATCGTGGAAAGGCTGTAGCTGTGCGCAAGCATTGCTATCGCAGCTATGACGAGAAGGAGCGGGATCTCGTAGCTTATGAGCATAACTATAGACCTTTGCGCGCCTATGGACCCGAATTTATTGCCGGATGCCCATCCGATTATGAACATCAGTATGGGTATGAATGACAAGATCAGGAACACCGCGATCAGGGCTAGGCTCGTGTTTATGCCGACAAACGTAGATGTAAGCGGAGTAAATATGACGATGAGCACAAAAAGGGCGTATACTATAGGTAGGGACAGCTTGAACAGGGGGTTGTCCGCTTTGTCAGGTATTATGTTTTCCTTTGCAAGGAGCTTGACGACGTCAGCCAGGTTCTGGAGTATGCCGAACTTTCCGACATAGGTCGGGCCGTGCCTTGAATGCGCCCTGGCCATCAGTTTTCTCTCCCCCCATCCGAAAAGGTACACAAACAGAGTCACAAGCACGCCAATTATTATTGCAAATACCAGCATGCCCACAAGCAGCGATACCGCCTTGTCTGCAGAAGACGGAAGCACTTGCAACAGTTTTGAGTAGACGTAGCTGAAAACGCTGCTTATGAATGGCGAACTTATCTGCATATGATCCCGCGGTCGTATTTGGGGCAACCTTAATACATCTACTTTGCTACTTAACTATATAAAATTAATCTAAAAAGTTATTTGGGTGTATAATTGCTAGGCGAAAATGCGAAAGAGGTAATAGACAGGGGCGAGATCAGGGTGCGGGTGCGCAGATCTGGAATGTTTCAGTTCATAGTCTTCAAGGTGCGCAGGGTGCCCATAGGAAAAGAGCTTTTTGTGGAGCTTTTTGTAGACAGGGTAATAGATGCTGGAGAGCTGAAAAGGCTGGCCAACGAAATAGGGCTGCCCGTAGAAGCGGAAAAGGTAAGGGCATTCCCGGACGGCAAGGGAGCCGTGGATTTCATAGGGCTGTGAGGCCTTTATGGGAAATAGCTGTTGACTACGTCTGCGTAGCCCTTGCTCTGCGAGGTCTTGTTCTCCAGCGTGTAGTTTAGCACCATAGTGTAGTTCGTAGTGACTGCTGCGGCAGAGGATGCTATTCCGGAGCACGTCGCGTTCAGGTCTAGAGTCGAATTTGGCATTATCTCGGCATTTACCGATTCGTTCTTGAGGTTCAGAAGCAGGTAGCATCCAAGCGTGTTTATCCTTATTCCGGACTGCAGGCCGTTGGAAAGCCTGAGGCTTAGCTTAGAATCTGACTGGTTGTAGGATTTTACAGCGCAGCCGAGCCCCGGTATTCCGGTTTCGCAGGTGTTTTTGAAAGGCGAGAACCATGCGAACGGCGTCTCGTTGAGGTGCAAGGATCCAATAAGCTTGACCGCGTTGTAGTGCGCATTTATAAGGTTTGTGCTGTTTACGAAGGAGTACAGAGACATCGAATAGTTACCGGTTACCTGCGTTGTATTTACAAGCGAGAAATTGTGCGTGTTTATTCCATTTGCAGGAATCATGTATACCGAGCAGGCGCTGACTTTGGTCGTCGAATTAGAGTATAGCAGGCCGCGGCAGCTTTGGTTAAATGAGTTTATTGGAGGATGCTGCCTGACGTACGAAGCGAAGAATCCAAAGCCATTGTAGAATATGTTAGTGACGGACATGTTGGTAGAGTTTATCGTGACCGCCTTTCCTGCGAACGTTGAGTTCGCGTATTGCAAATCCGTAGATATTGATTGCAGCGTGTTGCTTCCTGCTATGTCCGCCTTTAGCGTGTTCGCATATGTCGGGGAATATGTGTGCTCTATGATGTTTTGGCATGTCTGCGGTTCAGAATTGTTAAAATAGGCAAGCATCTTGGTCCATCCAGAATTGGAGGTAACGCATATGCTTGTTTTGTTTGTAAGAACGGATATGAAAGACGGGGATGACCCCGGCCCAAACTCCTTTGTCCTCAGGCCGTATTTTGAAAGCAGGTATGCGACATCGCTGCCGTTGGCGCTTGTCTGGATCCACTCCGACAGCGCTGTTGAATTGTTTGCATAGTGCAAATATGCGCCGTTCTCCACGTATATCTCTGGTATTAGCTGTGTAAGAATGGAATCCACTACGACGTAGCCCGGCTCAAAAAACTTTTCGAAGCTTGAAAGGTTGTAAGTGTTGGCGAAAATTGAGCTTATCTCAGGGCCCTGGCCCACTAGCGAGAACGTCTTTATATAGGTTGCATTGGCGTTTGGCAGCGTTGTAAATAGATTCGGAGTTTCTGGTTCGGAAACGTTAAGTTTGACTATGCTGGTTGCAAGAGAGGGATTTGTGATTTTCAGTATTCCGGCTGGATCCGCCACAGCCTTGAAAACATAGGTCCCGTTATACGGATAGGTGTAGTTCAGATGCGCAGTTACGTTCAGATTTCCTGGTATTGTCGCATTGTACTGCGCGTACAGAACATTGTTAACGTACACGGCCACGGGCATGTTTTTTATCGTGTACCTGCCGTAATTTGTCAGGACAAGATTGAAGTACATTGTCTGGTAAGGATAAATGCTTTGAGAGGAATTGTAGCCCACAGGTTGGAGCTTTACCTTTATTGGGTAAGATCCGGGCGCAGCTATGGTGTATACGACAAGGAATGCCACCGCCGCAACTACTATCACGATCAGTGCGTACAACAGAGGGTTTCTTTTGTTTTCCATAAGCATCATCCTTTTCAATTCATCTTGTCTGGCGTTTCTTTAGCTCTTTTATTACCGCGGCAATCTTTTCCTTTATAGGATATATCTCCTTTTCGAAGTAGTCCGATATCCAGGCGTTTTCGTCGTATCTGTCGCCATACTCTGGATGGACCAGGGCATACCTGCCTTTTGAATGCGTGGCAATGTTGGAATTCTTCAGCTGGAGCAGGTGGTACCTGAGCGTCTTTTCGTTTATTGGCCCCCATTCCTTGCCTATGTATTCTGATATTTCCTCTACGCTGGGATCTTTCTTCTCGGCAAACTGGAAGTGCATCATTGCGTCCAGCACGTATATGGCGCTGAGCCTCGACTCGCCGGGGTTTATTATCCCCATGGACAGGGCGAGCCATCGGAGCATGGACCTTCGAGTCTCCATGACCTCCTTTGTAAGCCTCATGTTCCTCAGCTTTATCTCGCGCTCTATGAGCTCAGACTCGTTTATCTCCGTATGTCCACCTTCAGTTATAGTCTATTTGTATGAAGCGAAAAGGTATTTAGATATTAGCCGATAAATTTCCTGATGAGGCTTGCGGTGAATGCATGGAAGACGGGTTTGGTGTTGAAATTGGTATAGAGCCGGAGAAGCTCAAGGCGTACAGGAATAATGAGATAAACATGAGCATTGCCATAACTAGCGGGGACATAAAAAGCAGCTACTGGTGCGAATGCGATGTCGAAGTAAAACCCCCTCTTTCGCTCGCATCTGACCGTGAGCTCAGCACAGGAAGGACAAGGATGGGCATAATAGGTCCGAATGGCAGGATTGCAAAGCCCATACACGTTTACACCAGGCCGAACAATTTCCCTGCAGAGTACGAACTGGGCGTCACCGCCTATATATATGACAGCGAGGGCACCATTGCAAAGAGGATAGATAAGAAAAGCACGGTAATTTGCGAGGAATAGTTTTACC
>JAMCZL010000023.1 GCA_023485745.1 Candidatus Martarchaeota archaeon
GTACGAGGAATAAATAGATATTTCTGAGCCTCCGGCGTTCCATATTGTATTCGGATACCATGCCTCTATGGATTCGTATTCCCAGTTTCCAGGCATGAAGAATATAAGCCAGCGATTGTCAAGTGCAGCCTTGTAGTAGGCGTATATTGCGTCGACGCTGTCGTATTCCTTTATCTTTTCTCTGGCGCTCTTCGACAGCGTATCGTCCACCGCAGTTATGCTCCATCTCGTTGGGACGAATTTCCTTTTGCCCTTTAGCCCGAAAAGCCCGGCCGAAAGGCCTTTTGATATCTGGGATACGGGAAGCCCTTTCTGGTACAGCTCTTTTATGGACGTGGTGGCAGTCGCATCGTAATCTAGATGCATCTTTTCCATGCTCCTGTCTGCTTTTATGTTGTACAGCTTGAAATTGTTTATCTGCACGCTGGGGCCGAATGGCTGGACCTCGTCGTTTGTCTCCATCTTTATCGTAGGCTTCTTTTTGAAGAGCATCTCGGCATCGGACGGCCTTTCGGCAAGCGCAAGCTCCATTATCTGTTCTTCCATCCTCCCTGACTCTACGGCATGCACGCTTGTAGGGTACATGCCTCTTACCAGCTTGGATCTCATTTCGACTATCCTTTCTATCGACATTGAGCGCCACCTTTCAGGTGTGTTCAGTATAGAGGTGTCGCCGTGCTCCGGGGGCAGCATCGGGCCTATGAAGACCTTAGGATATCCAAATCTTCCTATGAATATATCTGTCGGGGATGAACCGGACATTTCAAACTTGTCGATTACAGGAAGCATCTTGACCTTGTAGTAGTACCTGAGCAGAGCGGGATCCCTCATGTGGCTGTAGACTATGGTTGAGCGCTTGATGCCGACATTCAGGCCAGGAAGCTTGCTTATTATTTCCATCCTGTCCAATTTCCTCACGTTTTTATATTCGGGATTGAGATATTTAGGCATTTTGGAGATTATATTTTTAGATTTGCCCTGACAATTACCAGCGAATGATGTTATGGTTGATATCAAGACGAGGCTGCGGCACCTTTTGGCAGGCTCCGCGTTTGATTGCGCGGTAATAGTGAACAGCTCCAGCAAGGACCCCAACTTCTTGTATTTTACCGACATCGAAGGAGGGATATTCGAGAATGATATTCTGGTGCTTTCTAGGGATAGGGCCACTTTGATCACAAGCGCGCTGGAGTACGGCATTGCCTCGGAAAGCGCTGGGCCTGGGCTTGAAGTAATCATGGCGGACACTGCCGATAAGACAAGGAAGGAGTTGAAAAGCCTCCTCAAGGGAAAAGCTGTGGGCTTCAATGGCTCGTTCATGCCGTTCGGATATTATTCCTTCATAAAAAAATATGGCGCTCCGAAAAGGATGGTTGACGCCACAGCAAAATTTGGGGAGGCAAGGGAGATCAAGGACGATGAGGAGATAGGCAGGATACGGCACGCGATACGGATAACAAAGAAATCGCTGGACCAGGTTCAGGACTATTTCAAGGATGGCATTAAGGAGGCGCAGCTTGCCGCGAGATTTGACTATTTGATGGGTGAAAACGGGGCACAGGGAAAGGCGTTTGACAGCATAGTCTCTTTTGGGAAAAATTCCGCTCTGCCGCACCACATGCCCGACGACACCAAGCTCAGGCCCAATGAGTATATTTTGCTTGACGTGGGAGCCAAGTACAGAAATTACTGCGCGGACATAACGCGCACATTCGCATTCAAGCCGGATAGGAGGTCGGCACGATACAAACGCATGGAACGCATTTATGATACGGTAAAGCACGCTCAGGAAATAGGCTTCAAGCTTCTAAAGGATGGCGCTGACGGAAGCTCTGCGCAGCGCGCGGTAGAGGATTACATAGACCATGCTGCGCATGGCGCGTATAAAGGCAGGTTTATACACAGCCTCGGCCATCAGATAGGGATAGACGTTCATGATGGCATAGGCATGTCAAGGACGCAAAAAATACTCCGGAGCGGCATGATAGTAAGCGACGAGCCAGGCATTTATATTGAAGGCTTTGGAGGCGTGCGAATAGAAGACGACGTGCTTATAACAAAGAGCGGGGCAAAAATGCTATGATGCGCCCCTGTGCAGGCTTTTGCTGTGCTCACTTATGGCATCGCGCACTTCCTGGCCGTCTACTACAAGGCGATATCTGGACATTATTTCCTTTATCAATTCGGATTCGGACCTCTTTGATCCTGCATAAGCCTCTGCTACGAGCCTTTTGAGCCTTTCGCCGGATATTCTCTTTAGCCCGTTCTTCTCCGCCAGCTCGCTCGCAGTTCCGGTCTTGCCGGATGCAAAAAGCTTGAACACCTCTTCTACGCCGTTCTTTGTAAGTCCGTGCGATGCATAAAGCGCAAATATGTCCGCAATCTGGCCTTCTGAGACGCTGTCGATGTTCACGCCGGACCTTCGCAGCTCGGTTAGCTTTTGGATCAGAAAGTTTGCGACGAATTCCTTGTCAGCCTTGGTCTCGGCTGTTACTGCCTTGTAGACCGAAAGCCTTGGGGACATGAGCAGCTGCCGGGCAAGCTCCCTGCTTTCGAGTTCTGATTCGAGCCCTTGCATCTCCCGCTCTACGCTTGGCGCTGACGCCTTGGCAGCCTCGAGGATCTTGCCCGTTATTCTTACAGGCCTGGCGTCGGTCTCGGGATACATCCTGGCGCCGCCCGGAAGCGGTCTTATGAACTTTGTTTGGAACTTGCCGTCATTTATGGCTGCGCGCGTCTCTTCCGGGATCCCTTTTATTGCCTGGCGCGCTCGTTCAACTGCAACCGCCATGGACTTGTATGCAGTCTCGTGCCTTGCAGCTATGAGCATGAAAGAATCCTTTTCTGAAATTGAAAGCCGCCTTTCCAGCTCGGCGATCTCTGAATCTGAAATTCCGTATCCTGCCAGGTTCTCATCTCCGTGTATTAGCCCTTTTACCCCGCCCATCTTTGCGTAGTCGCTGATTTCTGTGCCAAGGCGCCTGCCCGGATTTACCTCCTTTCCGAGCATGCCCTTGAATCCTCTTAACCCCACTGCTATTATTGCGCTGCCCGGCGACTGCGACAGTATCTTCGCCTTTGTGCTTTTGAATATGCCTGACACGTCCATTATGTCTTCGTCAACAGCCGCCTTTCTGCGGACGAGCTCCTTTGATATCTCTATCAAGGCAAGCTGCCTTGAAACCTCATTCTCGACGAACTTGTCCATGTTGTCCAGGTCCTGCAGGCCTTTTATTTCTATCCGTGCACCGCCCCTGACCGATACGTTTACGTCCTGCCTTATTGTGCCTATGCCCCTCTGGACGCGCATTGTAAGCCTAAGCAGCGTGCCTATGTACAGTGCAACGGCCTTCGCCTCCCTCGGGGATTTTATTGTAGGGCCGGTATCTATCTCCACAAGAGGTATGCCTACCCTGTCAGTGTCGTAGGATATTTCAGAATCGGTTGAAGCCCTTATGCCTGAAGACTCCTCCTCTAGCGAAAGCATCGGGATGTCTATCCTGCTTCTCCCAACGTCTAAAAATCCATCTATTCCGACAACGGTTGTCCTTTGGAATGCAGTTGGATTGCTTCCGTCAACAACCTCCTTCCGCATGGGCTCGAGTTCGTCCAGTATGTGCATGTTCAGCGCGGACGCCACAGAAATTGCTATCGAAAGCGCAACCGCGTTCATCTCCCTTGGCGGTTCCTCGTCGATGTCCACCAGGCATGTTTTCCTGTCAAATAGGTGGTATACGAATTTCTTCTTCTTGAGCTCCTCGAAGAGGGCTGCCCTGTCAAGCGAGCCGAGCTCGCCTGCAACTGCCCTTTGGTATCTTTCTATCGTGTACAGCTCGCTGTCAGGCTCCTGCCCTGCGGAGCAACCGCAGAAAAGCTTTTCCTGGGTGAGCAGCCTTTGGTGCACCTCCAGCCCGCATTTGAAGCCTATGCCTTCGAAGAAGGAGTCGTCTTTCTCGCCCGGGGCTTTTTGGTTTGCCTGCGTTTTTGCTTCTTGCATGCGGTTACACCATGAAAGTTTCAAACCTTGTGCGCGAGGTTATCTCGCCGCGAAGGTTATTCGGCAGCATCTCCCTCGCCTTTTCTTTCCCGTAATTCTTGAGCAGCCAGGAAAGCTTTACGTATGCCGTCTCGGCAGTCATGTCTTCGCAGTATACCGCGCCTGCGGAGCTTATCAGCCTGAGGTTCCTGTAAACGCTGCGGTTCACCCTGCCGTATATGCACTGCGAAGTTATTCCCACTATAACGCCCTTGTCCACCGCAGATTTTATCCAGGGCAGCCAGGACATCTCCTTTGAGGACGGAGCTACTGGCACGTGCCCCAGGCCGGTGCCCTCTATTATTATGCCATCGTAATCTTTGCCCTCGTAAAATTTCAATATGGACGGGTCTGCGTCTGGATACGCCTTGACTATCGCAACCTTGCCGCTGTATCCGGTCACTGCCGAGACGGCTTTCCTTTGATCAGGAATTACTCTCTTGTAGTCGTTGTTGTATGATATATTTCCATTGGCGTCTACGTATGCTATGGGCTTGTCGTTTATTGCCCTGAATGCATCCCTTCTGGAGGTGTGCATTTTCCTGGCCTTTGTGCCGCGTATGAACGAGCATCTGGAATCGGAGCTTGAGTCGTGCATGCATATGCCGACCTCGGCTATGTCCGATGTTGCAGCTATGGTTGCAGCGCATATTATGTTCATGAAGGCGTCGCTGGAGCCCCTGTCGCTGCTTCTCTGGGAGCCGGTCAGGACAACCGGGGCGTTAAGGTCCTGCAGCATGAAGCTTAGCGCCGCGGATGCGTAGTGCATGGTATCTGTGCCGATCGTCACCACCACCCCCCTTGCGCCGCTGTTTATCTCTGATGCAACCCTCTCGGCTATGGCCTGCCATTCCTTGTACGACATGTCCTCGCTGGACATGCTAAACAGCTTCGTAACCGATATTCTGGCGATTTTGGAAAGCTCCGGTATCTCGTATAGCAGCTCTTCGGGCTTGAGCAGCATGTACACCCCGCCTGTTTTGTAGTCTATCTTGCTGCCTATTGTGCCTCCCGTGTATATCAAGGATACCTTAGGAAGCCTGGGATCTTGGGCTGTAGCAGCCTTCGGGAAGTCAAAATTGGACTCGCCTTTTTTGACGAGCTTAAGCCTGGATCCCGAAAACGATACGCCGACGTTGTATCCGTTGGCAAGCTTTATTACCAGTATGTCTTCGCCATTTGCCTCTGTGTTGGGCATCAGCTTTCCGGTTATTTTTATTTTGCCTTTTTCGAATTCGACTGTGTCCCCGGTATCTATGCCCTCTCTTTCCAGCAAATCGCGTATTTTTTCGGAATACATTTGCATCGCCTCAGGCAACAGAGCAGTAAAGCGCATTCGCAGTAGCAGAATGCACCCTTACATTTATAAGCTTGCCAATTAAATCCTTGCCTGCGCCCCGCATTACCACCTGCTTGTACGAGTCTGTCCTTCCATTTATCGAAACTCCGGTTGATTCGGTCATCAGCGCAGTAACGCGCCGTCCTACGAACTTCCCGTTTATGCCGTGCTGTATGTTGCGCACAGCGCCGTACATCCGGGAGCTCCTTTCCTTTATAAGGGTTTGATCCAGCTGCTTCATCTTGTACGCAGTGGTGTGATGCCGTGCGCCGAACCTGGATATGTTTGTCACGTCGGGCCTGAAGCTTTCCAGGACTTCAATGCTCTTGGCGAAATCTTCGTCAGTTTCTGCCGGGTATCCGACTATCATGTCGGTTTCTATGCTTATGCCCGGCACATATGAGCGCAGTATGTCCACGAATTCAAGGTATTGCTCGACGGTATAGTTCCTCCTCATTGACTTGAGCACGGAATCGCTTCCGGATTGCAGCGGGAGGTGCGCAAATTTGTAGAATTTCTCGTTGCATAGGGCGGATGCGAATTCGTGCATGTATCCGGTAAGCCTTTCAGGATTTAGCATGCCGATCCGGACTTTGAAAAAGCCTTCGATGCGTGATATCTTTTCCATTAGTAAAGATATGTTGCTCTTCCTGTCCGCACCGTACGCGCCGATGTCCTGCGAGGTTATGTCTATCTCTACTGCGCCGGACTTCACGCTGTATTTTATGGCATTCAGTATAAGGTCCTCTGAAAAGCTGTTTAGCGCGCTTCTCGCAAACTTGGTCTCGCAGAATGAGCAGCTGCTCAAGCATCCGTCACTTACAGGTATGCGTGCCACAGAGCCTTGCCTGGGTTTGAAATTGGCAAGCCTGTCGCTCTTCTGCAGCGAAGACATGACTACACGTTCCCCGGATGCAATGCGCGATAGTGCTTCCGGCATGTCCTCAAGGTTGCTTATGGTGACTATCGATGCGCTTGGCGCCACATGGAAGATTACGTCGGGATTGGCTGCAGCCATGCAGCCGGTAACCAGGACTTTTCTCTTCTCGCTTTCGAGCTTCTTCAGGAAATCGGATATCTTCTGCTCTGTGGGGTTCTTTACAGTGCACGTGTTTAATATAATAACGTCCGCGTCCTGCATCGACTCCGCTTGCCCGATGTCAGCAGACCCCAGCACCGAGTTTATTATGTCGCTGTCCGCCTGGTTCAGCGTGCAGCCATAAGTTTTTATATATGTTTGCATTATATCATATGTTTATTTTTGTGCCTAGTTACGATGCGAAGCGGCAGAACCGCAGCTAAGATTAAGGATTGATAAAATAAATAATTTGTGATTTTAAAGGTGTTATTGAAATGGCTATTCTGTGTGAAAGATGCAAGCGCGAGATATTCAGGACTTTCAAATGCAATTATTGCGGCAGGAACCTCTGCAGAAACTGCGTGAAAAGCTCAAAGCGCAAATCTAAGACGGTAAAGCTTGTGATATGCAAGGACTGCTGGTCTGAGATGCCGAAGAGGAAGGCCTACAAGTCCGATAGGGAAACGGTAGCCTAGTTTTCTTCGTCTTGCGTCTTGCCCTGCCTGCTTATGCATAGCTCTACGTTTATGTTATCCAGGCTGAGCGACTTAGAAAGCTCTGTCTTTTCCTTCATTTTGTCCCTTGAATCCAGGATCCTTGCGTTCTTTGCCCTCACTATGGATTTTATCTCGCCCAGATGCTTCGATACCATTTCACTTGACCCTGCATCGAGGATTATGCAGAGGCTTATGCCCTCGGTCTTCTTCATTCCCAGTTCTTTTCTCATCGACTGTACGGCCCTTATTATCTCCCTGACAAAAAGCTCCTCCTTCAGCGCTTCCGTAATCTTTGAGTCTATGCGTATTGTGCCGTATTTGGTGTGTACGGAGCCCTCTGCGGCAGGCTTTTCCAGCACTATGAAATGCTCTGGGCTTATGGCAAATGTTCCGCTTCCGGTGTGCAGCTGGTAATGCCCGCTTCTGTCAATCTCTGAAAGCAGTGCATCGGGGTCTGCCGACTTTATCGCCTCTGCCACAGCGTTCGCGGATTCCTTGAAATCCGGGCCTATCTTTTGGAACGATGGCCTTATCTCTTTTGTAGAGGATGAGGATTTAACTACCTTTAGCGCCTTTACGTTTGCGTATGACTCGATTAGGCCCGACAGCCTTTCCAGGGATTCCACAACTGAGTCGCTGGCGGTTTCGACCGTTGCAGAACTGATGGGCTGACGCAGCTTCACGCCCTCCTTTTCGCGTATGGCCAGGATTGCGCTGGATATCTCTTTTGCCACTTCGAAGTCGCCTTCCGCGGCCTTATCGACCTGCTTCATAGAAGGCTTCGGCCACTTTTCCTGAAATATGCTGCGGCCGGTCTTTGAAAACAGCTCCTT